>NZ_JMQR01000004.1:0-63258 GCF_000698025.1 Brevundimonas sp. EAKA
CCACCTCCCCCAAGGGGGGAGGAATGCGATGACGGAGATCCTCTCCCCTTGGGGGAGGTGGCGCGGCGCAGAGCGCCGTGACGGAGGGGGCCCGAACGGGTCCAACTATCACAATGACGCTGGTCCTGCCGTAACGATTCCAGCGGCTTGTCAGATTCTCGTCCCGACTTCCCCGCCTGGGTTCGCCCACCCCCTATAATCACTCCCGGTCTCGTCGCTTGGAGGGCTCGCTTGGCCTGCGACCTTGCGGCGGCGGGAGCGGATGGAACGGGAGCGGGGGTGCAATCCCTCCGCGCCGACGGCGTCTCAAAACGCCGTCGGAGGGTCGAGGGGGATACTCGGCCGCACTCGGGACGGTTCTTCGCAGGGACCGCCGACCCGTCGCAGGCTTATGGGGTTAGGCGATAAGACCGCCACCGCTCGGCGCCCCGAGCTTGCAGACCAACCAACCGCGCGGGGCGTCAAACCTTCGTCGAAACGGTATTTCTAGATCAAACTCCGGGCGAAGGCCCGGCGCCCCGCCCAGCCCTCCGAACTTCGCAGCGAAAGCGCGAAGACGACGCCAATTCAACCCGACGCGACACTGCGTCATCTTGTCAGACGGGGCAAAGCGCCCCACCTGAACCTATCCAAAAATCACCCCTTCGCCCGCGACAGGAGCCTTGATGCCGCATGCCGACAGCCTGATTCTCACCCTGGTCGGAGGATTCGTCCTCGCCTTCGTGTTCGGCATGTTGGCCAATCGGCTGAAGCTGTCGCCCCTGGTCGGCTATCTGGTCGCGGGCGTCGCCGTCGGCCCCTATACGGGCGGTTTCGTCGCCGACACCGAACTGGCGCCGCAACTGGCCGAGATCGGCGTCATCCTGCTGATGTTCGGGGTCGGGCTGCACTTCTCGCCCCGGGATCTGATGCAGGTGCGCAAGGTCGCCGTGCCCGGCGCCCTGGTCCAGATCGCCGTCGCCACCGTCCTGGGCTGGGCCCTGGGCCGGGTGGTGCTGGGCCTGGGGGATGTCGAGGCCCTGCTGATGGGCTTCGCCCTGTCGGTCGCCTCCACCGTGGTCCTGCTGCGCGCCCTGGAAGAGCGCAAACAGGTCAAGGGCGAGGTCGGCCGTATCGCCGTGGGCTGGCTGATCGTGGAGGACATGGTCATCGTCATCGCCCTGGTCATGCTGCCCATGATCATCGTCCCCGCCGGAACCCAGACCGATCTCGCCGCCCTGGGCATGGGCATCGGCTGGACCCTGCTGAAGGTCGGCCTGTTCGTCGCCGGCATGCTGGTCGTCGGCGGCAAGCTGATCCCCTGGCTGCTGGTCCGCATCGCCCACACCCGCTCGCGCGAGCTCTTCACCCTGGGCGTCCTGGCCATCGCCCTGGGCATCGCCTGGCTGGCCTATTATCTGTTCCATTCGTTCGCGCTCGGCGCCTTCCTGGCCGGCCTGGTGATGAACGCCTCGCCGCTGGGCCACAACGCCGCCGAACGGTCCCTGCCCCTGCGCGACGCCTTCGCCGTGCTGTTCTTCGTCTCGGTCGGCATGTTGTTCGACCCCATGATCCTGGTGCGCCAGCCCTGGGCCGTTCTGGGCGTCCTCGGCATCGTCATCATCGGCAAGTCGCTGGCCGCCCTGGCCATCGCCCGCGTCTTCAGGCTGGACCGGTCCACCGGCCTGACCGTCGCCGCCTCCCTGGCCCAGATCGGCGAGTTCTCCTTCATCCTGGCCGCCCTGGGCGTCAGCCTGGGGGCCATGAGCCGCGAGACCCACGACCTGATCCTGGCCGCCGCCCTGCTGTCGATCTCGCTGAACCCCTTCGTCTTCCTGTTCACCGACCGGATGGGCGGCCGGCCCCGCCCGCCGGTCTCGGGCTCGCCCGAGGCCAAACAGGCCGCCATCGATCACAAGGCCGAAATGGCCGGCCCCAACCCGGCGACGGCGTGAAACTGTCCTTGGCCTCGAACCCCGATCATCGTTAACTGACCCCATGGACGCGACGAACACGACACAGGCCGCCCTCCACTATGGCGACGGCGAATTCGCGGTGTTGAAACCGGGACGGTTCGTGCGCTGCGCCGTCACGGAAAAGCCTATCCCGCTGGAGGTGCTGCGCTACTGGAGCCCGACCCGGCAGGAGGCCTATTTCGGCCCGGCCGAGTTCATCGCCCGGATGACCGCCCCTTGATCGGCCGCCGCCCGCTGCTGCTCGGCTTCGGCGCGGCCCTGGCGACCCCGCGGATGCTGGGCGCCTCGGCCCCGGCTCAGGGCGCGGTCGATCTGGTCCTGAACGGCGCCTGGCGTCAGGGCGGCTACGCCCTGGGCCGCACCGAGCCGCGCGCCCTGATCCTCGTGGACGGCGAGGCCCTGTCCACCGCCTCGACCGACGGCCTCTTCATCGTCGGCTTCGACCGCGACGCCCCCGCCCTGGCCGAGATCGAGGTCCGATCCGGCGCCCGATCCACCCGCCGCGTCCTGGACGTCGCGCCCTACGCCTTCCCCTCGACCCGCGTGGACGGCCTGCCGCCCGCCACGGTCGAACCCAGCGATCCGGCGCTTCTGGACCGCATCCGCCAGGAGGTCGCCCTCAAGACCGAGGCCTTCGCCAGCCGGGCCGACGCCGACGACTTCCGCGACGGCTTCATCTGGCCGCTCGAGACCTACCGCATCTCCAGCGAATGGGGCGCCCAGCGTATCCTGAACGGCACGCCCGCGCGGCCCCATTACGGCGTCGATCTGGCCGCCCCGGCCGGGACCGTGATCCGCGCCCCGGCCGACGGCCGCATCGTCTTCACCCGCCCGGACATGCATTTCGAGGGCGGTCTGACCCTGATCGACCACGGCCAGGGCCTGATCAGCGCCTATCTGCACCAGTCGCAACTGGACGTGACCCCGAACCAGCCCGTCCGGCGCGGCGATCCCCTGGGCCGCGTCGGCATGACGGGCCGCGCCACCGGCCCCCATCTGTGCTGGCGCCTGAAATGGCGCGACCGCAATCTGGACCCGTCCCTGCTGGTCGGCGCCCGCGCGCCCCGGCGTCTGGCCTGATTTTATGGCTCAGCTTGCGAGAGTAAGGATAAACACGTAGTTTCCCCGCCTCGCTTCGGGGGCTCCGATGTCATCGCTTCAATCGCTGGCCGTTCTGCTAGTGGACGACAATCAGCATATGCGCGCCATCACCTCGGCCGTGCTGAATTCCGCCGGCATCCACAAGGTTCACGAAGCGCCCGACGGCGCCGTGGCCCTGGACATTCTCAGCCACCAGCCCGTCGATCTGGCCATCGTTGATTACAACATGTTCCCGCTGGACGGCGTCGAGTTCACGCGGCTGGTCCGCACCGGCCCGGACAGCGCCAACATCTACCTGCCCATCATCATGATGAGCGGCCATGCCGAAAAGAGCCGCATCTATGCGGCCCGCGACGCCGGCGTCACCGAATTCCTGGTCAAGCCGATCACCGCCAAGGCCATCCTCGACCGGATAAACGCGGTCATCCTCAAGCCCCGCGCCTTCATCAAGACGAGCGCCTACTGCGGTCCCTGCCGCCGACGTCGCGACGTCGAGGCCTATGCCGGGCCGTTCCGCCGCGCGGCCGATTCCAGGCGATCGCCCAGGGCCGCATAGACCCTGTCCGGCCAGCGCCGGTGAACCCAGAACCAGTCCTCCGGAACCTCGCGAACCCGATCCTCGACAAAGCGGTTCACCGCCTGGACGCCCGCCAGCACGTCAGCCGCCTTGTCCGCGGTCTCGGGGATCATGATCGGCTCATGCGCCGTCACCCGGAACCGCACGCCGGGCAGACGCACCACCGACAGGGGCTGGATCACCGCCCCGAACTTCAGCGCCAGCCGCGCCGCCCCCGCCGAGGCGTTGACCGGCTGACCAAAGAACTCGACCTCCGGCCCCTGATTGTATTTCTGATCGACCAGAAGCGCGATGGAATCGCCCCGCTTCATCCCCGCCATCAGCTCGCGCGTCCCGTCGCCCTTGGGCGCGAACAGGCGAATGCCGTAGCGCTCGCGGCTCTGGCGGATCAGGGCGTCCACATAGGGATTGTTCGCCGCCCGATAGGTCACCTGGCACGGCAGGCCCGAGGCCATGATCACCGCCGCCATGACTTCGAAATTCGCCAGATGGCCCGAGATCAGCACAGCCGCCTTGCCGCTGTCACGCAGGGCGTGCAGCCGCTCCATCCCGACCACCTCGACCCGCCCGCCCTCGGGCGTCAGCTGATCCATGACCGCCAGTTCGGCGAAGGTCCGACCCGTCCGGTCCCACTGTTCCAGCGCCAGGGCCTCGCGCTGGGCGTCCGTCATGTCGGGGAAGGCGATCCGCAGATTGCGCATCACCGTCTTCTGGGTGCCCGTCTTCGGTCCCAGCGTCCGCAACAGCCAGCCGCCCAGGCCCGAGGCGCGCTCGACCCCGAGCAGGCGCAGGAACGAAAACAGCGCCTGGAAGGCGACGGCCTGCAGGCGCCAGATCAGGTCCTGCCGCACGCTTGTGGCGCTGCCGCCCCTCGGGCTGTTTGAGCGCGCCTCTGAGGCGCGCTCAAACTTCGGCTCTTCTCGCGTGTTTTCACCAGGCAATCGTCAATCCACCGTCCACCACAAGGGTCTGCCCCGTCACATAGGCCGAGGCGGGGCTGCACAGATAGACCGCCGTGCCGGCGATTTCATCCGGCTGGCCGATCCTTTTCAGCGGCGCGGGCTCCGTCACCGTCTTCAGCAGCTCCGGATTCTCCCACAGATATTTGGCGAAATCGGTCTGGACCAGGCCCGGGGCGATACAGTTGACCCGCACGTTCGACGGGCCCCACTCCACCGCCAGGTTCCGCACCAGCTGCATGTCGGCCGCCTTGGAGATATTGTAGGCGCCGATCAGGGCGTTGCCGCGCAGGCCGCCGATGGACGAGATCACCAGGATCGCCCCGTCCTTGCGCTCCACCATCTGCGGCGCGACCATCTGGATCAGCCAATGGTTCGAGATGACGTTATTCTGCAGGATCTTCTCGAACTGATCGTCGGCGATCCCGCCCATCGGCCCGGCGTAGGGATTGGTCGCGGCGTTGCAGACCAGGATGTCGATCTGACCGAAGGCGGCGTTCGTCTCGTCCACCAGCCGCTGCAGATCCTCCTTGGAGGCGATATTGGCGGGAACCGCGATGGCGCGCCCCTCGCCGTACTTGCCGTTGATCTCGGCGGCGACCTCGTCGCACGGCCCGGCCTTGCGCGAGGAGATGACCACCTTGGCCCCGTGTTCGGCCAGCCGCTCGGCGATCGCCTTGCCTATGCCCCGCGACGAGCCGGTGATGATGGCGACCTTGCCGGTGAGATCGAACAGTTCCATTGGGTTTCCCTTGAGTTCCGCCGGGTTATTTGCGCCCCGGCTCTAGCCGAACGACATTGATAGCCTGATACTCAGGCGATTCCATCCGGGAGTGGCCACCGCCAGCCGATGCGTAACCTGACCACGGGCTTTCTGTACTTCGCCTATCTGTTCCTCGGCATGACCGTGGGGGCGTTCCTGTGGCGTGCGGGCCTGGGCGCCGGCGCGGGCGTGGCGGGCGCGCTCGGGGCGCTGGGTCTGCTGGGCGCCTTCCACGGCATCGTCACGGGCGTCGCCGCCCGTCGCGCCCTGAAGAAGGAGATCGACCAGGTCCGCGAGGCCCACCGCCTGCTGGCCGATGCGATGGAGTCGACCCAGGGCGCCCTGACCGAACTGGCCCACGCCATCGAGAGCGGCGCCCTGTCAGACACAGACGCCCTGACCGGCGAAGTGCGAATGCTGGAGACCCTGGTCCAGCAGATGAGCGAGAGCATCGACCACCGGCTGTCGGCCGCCCCCAGCATCGGGGTCGAGACCTTCGAAGGCCGGCGCCAGGCCCAGTCGAACGTCCTGCTGCGCACCATCCACGAGGCGCTCAGCGAGGGTCGGGTGGACCTCTATCTTCAGCCCGTCGTATCCCTGCCCCAGCGCCGCACGATCTTTTACGAGAGCTTCACCCGCCTGCGCGACGCGACCGACCGGGTCATGATGCCGGCCGAATATCTGTCGCTGGCCGAAGGCGAGGGCCTGGTGCCCGCCATCGACAATCTGCTGCTGTTCCGCTGCGCCCAGATCGTGCGCCGGCTGGCGCGCCAGGACCGCAAGGTCGGGGTCTTCTGCAACGTGGCCCTGACCTCGCTGGGCGACGAGACCTTCTTCCCGCGTTTCCTGGAGTTCCTCAGCGAGAACCGCGATCTGAACCAGGCCCTGATCTTCGAGCTGGGCCAGGCCAATTTCGACGCGCGCGGCGCCGTGGAGGCGCGCAACATGGCGCGGCTGGCCGACATGGGATTCCGCTTCTCGCTGGACAAGGTCCAGACGCTGGACCTCGACTTCGCCGACCTGCAGCGGGCGGACGTCAAGTTCATCAAGGTGTCGGCCGACCTGCTGATCGAACAGCTTCTGGATCTCGACGGCGGAGCGCCGCTGCGCTCCATGCCCGACATCCAGGCCGCCGACTTCGCCGCCCTGACCCGCCGCTACGGCGTCGAGGTCATCGCCGAAAAGGTCGAGAACGAGCGTCAGGTCGTCGACATCCTCGAGCTGGACGTCGCGATGGGCCAGGGCCACCTGTTCGGCGAACCCCGCGCCATCAAGGAACAGGTGCTGGCCGAGACCGACCCGCCCGCCGACTTCCTGCGCTCCACCCTGCGCAGCGCCGAACAAAGGCGTCGGTTCAGCTGAACCGGCCTGTCTGCCTCCTCCCCATTTGATGGGGAGGAGACTTTCGTCATGGCGTCCGAGCGGCTACTCAGACGCCCATGACCCTCCCCCACGCCCTGCCCCACCTCGGCGCCGTCGCCGGCGATTATGACATCCTGCTCTGCGACGTCTGGGGGGTGATCCACAACGGGCGCGAAAGCTGGGCGACCCCGTGCGAGGCTCTGATGCGGTTCAACCGCGAGGGCGGGCATGTGGTGCTGATCTCCAACTCGCCCCGACCGGCCTCGGACGTGATCGCCCAGTTGGACGGCCTGGGCGTGCCGCGCGAGGCCTGGAAGGCCTTCGTCACCTCCGGGGACGCCACGCGCGCCGAACTGGCCAAGCGGGCGCCCGGCCCGGCCTGGATCGTCGGGCCAGAGCGTGACGCCCCCCTCTACGCCGGACTGGGGCTGGACCGCGCCGCCGGCGCAGAGGACGCCGCCTTCATCTCCGTCACCGGCCCCGTGGACGACACGACCGAGACGCCTGAGGACTATCGCGAGCGGTTCGCGGTCGGCGCGGCGCGCGATCTGGAGCTGATCTGCGCCAACCCCGATCGGGTGGTTCAGCGCGGCGACAAGCTGATCTATTGCGGCGGGGCGCTGGCCGACCTGTACGAGTCGCTGGGCGGTCGGGTCGTCATGGCCGGCAAGCCCTATGCCCCGATCTATGATCTGGCGATCAAGGAGGCGCAGACGCTGCTGGGCCGGCCGGTCGATCGGTCGCGCGTCCTGTGCATCGGCGACGGCGTCGTCACCGACATCATGGGGGCCAACGCCCAGGCCCTGGACTGCCTGTTCATCGCCCAGGGCATCCACGGCGACCAGGCCCGAGGCGAGGATGGGACGCTGGATCCCGCCCGCGCCAGCGATCTGCTGAAGGCTGAAACAACATATGCGCGATACGCCGCGCTCGAACTCGCCTGGTAAGGCTCGCCATTTTGTCGCACCGCAGCTAAAGCCTGCAGCATGGTCGAATTGGTTCAGCAGCATCCGTCCGGTGGTTACATCCTGGACGAACTTCACGTCGGCATGGCCGCCGAGAAAATCGTGGTCGCCACGGAGGACCGGATTCGGCTGTTCGCCGAGGCGTCCGACGACTTCAACCCTGTCCACCTGGACGAGGCCTTTGCGTCCAAGACCGCCTATCGCGGCCGGATCGCGCATGGCCTGCTGAGCGCCTCGTTCGGATCGGCCGTGGTCGGCACCATCCTGCCGGGCGCCGGGTCGATCTACATCTCCCAGACCCTGGCCTTTCATCAGCCGGTGCGGATCGACGACGTCGTCCGCATCCTGATTACGGTGATCGAGGTCGAGGCCGAGAGCGCACGGGTCAAGCTGAGCTGCGAAGGCTTTGTCGGCGAGACCATGATCATGGACGGCGTCGCCGTCGTCCGCGTTCCGCGCCGGCGCAAGCCCTCCCAGCGCTGATGCAGATCGTCCGCGACTGGCGCGACCTGCCGAACGCCCTGAGGGGCGCAGCGGTCGCGGTCGGCGCCTTCGACGGCGTCCACCGGGGGCATCAGGCGGTCATTGCGGGCGCAAAGGCCGCCGCCGAACGGCTGGGCGCGCCGCTCGGCGTGGTCAGTTTCGATCCCCATCCGCGCCGTTGGTTCCAACCCGAGGCGGCGCCCTTTCGCCTGATGACGGCGGACCAGATGGCCCAGGCCCTGGCGCCCCTGGGGGTCGACATCCTGTATCTGCTGCCGTTCGACGGCGAGATGGCGGGCATGAGCGATGCGGACTTCGCCGAAAAGGTGCTGGCGCGGGGGCTTGGCGTGCGCCATGCCGCCGTCGGCTTCGACTTCACCTTCGGCAAGGGGCGGTCCGGCTCGCCCGAAGCCTTGAAGACCTATGGCGAGCGGCTGGGCTTCACGGTTTCGGTGGCCGAGCGGCTGGATGACGCCGACGGGCTGAAACTGTCATCCAGCGCCGTGCGGGAAGCCCTGAAGGCCGGGGACATGGACCGGGCCGCCGCCATCCTGGGCCGCCCCTTCGCTCTTCAGGGCGAGGTGATCCACGGCGACAAGCGCGGCCGCACCATCGGCGTGCCGACCGCCAACATCGCGCTGGGCGATTACATGCGCCCCGCCTACGGCGTCTATGCGACCCGCAGCCGTCTGGCGGACGGGCGGGTCGTCAACGGCGTCGCCAGCCTGGGCGTGCGGCCCATGTATGCGCTGGAGACCCCGCTGCTCGAGGTCTGGCTGTTCGATTTCGACGGCGACCTGTACGGGCAGGTCATCGAGACGGAACTGGTCGCTTGGCTGCGCGGCGAGGAAAGCTTCGACGGGCTGGGCGCCCTGAAGGCCCAGATCGACAAGGACGCCGATGCGGCGCGAAGGATTCTAGCCTCCTGATCCCGCGCATCCCGGCGCAAGCCGGGTTGAGCGGAGACTAGAGGGCGCGCAGATCCGCCGCGAACCGTTTCCAGTTCTGCACGTAATGTTCGGCCGACATCTGCAGGACGGCGATCTGGTCGGGATCGCGCTCTCGCACCACCTTGCCCGGCTGGCCCACGACCAGACTGTTGTCGGGAATGATCTTGCCCTCGGTCAGCAGGGCGTTCGCGCCGATGATGCAGTTGCGGCCGATCTTCACACCGTTCAGCACCACCGCCCCGATGCCGATCAGGCTGTAGTCGCCGACCTCGCAGCCGTGCAGCATGGCCTGGTGGCCGACGGTGACGCCCCGGCCCAGGGTCAGGGGCGAGCCCATGTCGGTGTGCAGGACGCTGCCGTCCTGGATGTTGCTGTCGGGCCCCACAGTGATCGGCTCGTTGTCGCCACGCAGCACCGCGCCGAACCAGACGCTGGCGTTGGGGTGCAGAATCACGTTCCCAATCACCGATGCGCTCGGCGCGACCCAGTATTCGCCGGGCGCGGGAAACTGCGGTTTGCTGTCGCCCAATGTGTAAATGGTCATCAGAACGCCGCCTAATCTTCTAAAAACGAGGGCTTTAACAGATTTCTAACCACGTTAGCATCAGAGTGTTGATGCGATTCGTGGGTCGCCATTTCGGCCCCGGATCCGAAGCCGGATCAAGCCCGATCCGGTCATTAGTCGGGGCTTCGCATGGCGCGTTGGGATCCGGGTTCGGTTGTTGGGCGGCGGGTCAGTCCCGTTTCTGACGGCCAAGCTGTCGATCCGGGCGGCCGTCACGACACGGGCCACGGCCTTTTCCTCCCCAAGACCAGCCAAGGCGGAACCCGTATGGGTCCGCCTTTTTTCATGCCCTGGAGACGTCCATGACAAAGCGTGCGGCAATGAAGCGTCAGTCCCGTGAAAACGGAATCCTGGATTCGCGGGAGTTCATGGAGGAGTCGAAGGTGCGTCGGCTCCACGCCCCCCATAACGAACGGTCGGGATGGTCGCCCCATTCCTCGAACGACGACCGCGAGCAGGGCTATCTGAAGACGCTGAAGCCGAAGTCGGAGGGCCAGACGGAAATGATGGCGGCCATCGACGCGCATAATCTGGTCATGGCGCTGGGCCCGGCAGGCACGGGCAAGACCTATCTGGCCGTGGCCAAGGCGGTCGAGGCGCTGGAGGCCGGCAAGGTCGGCCGCATCGTGCTGAGCCGCCCCGCCGTCGAGGCCGGGGAGTCGATCGGCTTCCTGCCCGGCGACATGGAGGACAAGCTGGCCCCCTATCTGCGCCCGCTTTACGACGCCCTTTCGGACCGGCTGAGCATGAAGCGGGTCAAGGCCTTGATGGCGGAGGGCCTGATCGAGATCGCGCCCATCGGCTATATGCGCGGCCGCACCCTGAACAACGCCTTCATCGTCGTCGACGAGGCCCAGAACTGCACCTATGTGCAGCTGAAGATGCTGCTGACGCGGCTGGGCTGGCATTCGACCATGGTGGTCACGGGCGACCCGCAGCAGTCCGACCTGCTGCCGGGCATTTCCGGCCTGGCCGATATTTCGGCCCGTCTGGAGGCCATCGACGAGATCGCCGTGGTGCGCCTCGCCGAACGCGACATCGTGCGCCACCCGCTGGTGGCCTCGATGATCGGGGTGATCTGAGCCCGAACCGCCCTGCATCCAAGCTTCTCTGTGTGGTCAGACGGACCGGCAAACCCAGGCGCAGTGCGCGCCTGGGTTTTACGCTTAGGTGCGCCCGGGCGGACTTGCGCTGCGGCGTTTGACTGGACCTCTGACTGAAACGACTTGTGATCCAGCCACCAGGCATAACGCCGTTCCATTACATCCATTTCGTATTGTGAACGCTCTCAATCCGTGCTTTCCTTTGCCTGCGAGAGGACGAAGATCCTCCGTGCAGGGAGCGGAACGATCATCGGCCATTCGGGCCGGCGAACCACGGCGCGACAAACGCCATCCGCAAACATGATCGAAAAGCTCGCCTCGGCGAGCAACGATGTCGGCTGTCCGCCGTCATCCCCGATGGTGTGCGCCGCGTCCCAACTTCTGTTCTGACGGCCGTCGCCGTCCCTGGATGAGTTTGGGAGCCGGCATGAATTTCCTCTCGTTGTCGCTGATCAGTCGTCTCGCCCTGGCGACGGCCATCGGCATGACGCCTGTCGCGGTCTTCGCCCAGACGGACGGCCGGGCAGTCTCGAGCGAACCCGCCTCGGCCACCCCAGTCCCAACCGAAGCCGCCGCCCGGGCCGACGCCTTGCTGGCCCGGATGACGCGTGACGAGAAGTTGCAACTGATCCACGGCTACTTCCCGCCGATGGCCGCGCAGACGCCCGGCGCCCCCGTCGCCGACATGATTCCTTCGGCCGGCCATATCCCCGGCATACCCCGCCTGGGCATACCGACCCTGCGCGAAAGCGACGCCAGCCTGGGCGTCGCCAACCAGGTCGAACAGCGCAAGGGCGACGTCGCCACCGCCCTGCCCTCCAGCCTGGCGACGGCCGCCACCTTCGATCCCGAGATCGCCTATGCCGGCGGGGCCATGATCGGGTCCGAGGCGCGGGCCAAGACCTTCAACATCCTGCTGGCCGGCGGGGTGAACCTCACCCGCGATCCGTGGAACGGACGGAATTTCGAATATCTGGGCGAGGATCCGCTGCTGGCCGGGGTCATGGCCGGGGACCATATCCGCGGCGTCCAGTCGAATAAGATCGTCTCGACCATCAAGCATTTCGCCTTCAACTCGCAAGAGACCGGGCGGATGATCATGGACGCGCGCCTGGACGAGGCGTCCCTGCGCGAAAGCGACCTGCTGGCCTTCCAGATCGCCATCGAGCGGGGAAATCCCGGCTCGGTCATGTGCGCCTACAACAAGGTCAACGGCGACTGGGCCTGCGAGAACGACTTCCTGCTGAACCAGGTGCTGAAGCGCGACTGGAAGTACGACGGCTGGGTCATGTCCGACTGGGGCGCGGTCCATTCGACCGAGAAGGCGGCCCTGGCGGGACTGGACCAGGCCTCGGGCCAGGAGCTGGACCGGGCCCTGTATTTCGACGCCCCCTTCCGTGAAGCCCTGGACGCCGGGCGGATCCCCGAGGCGCGGCTGGACGACATGGTGCGTCGCCTGCTGGTCGGCCTGATCGAGACCGGGGTGCTGGACGCGCCGGTGGTCACGACCCCGCAGCCCATCGACTACGCCCGGAACGCCGAGATCGCCCAGCGCGCGGCCGAGGCGGGGATCGTGCTGCTGAAGAACGAGGGCGGGGTCCTGCCCCTGGCCAGGACGGCGAAGCGGATCGTGCTCATCGGCGGCCATGCCGATGTCGGCGTGCTGTCGGGCGGAGGATCGTCCCAGGTGCGGTCGGTCGGCGGCGCGCCGGTCGAGATTCCGCTGACCTCAGGCGCTGCGGCGTCTTTCGCGCGGATGACCTGGCATGCGTCCTCGCCGCTGAACGCGATCCGCGCCGTCACGCCGGACGCGACCGTGACCTATGTCGATGGCAGGGATCCTGCGGCGGCGGCTGCGGCGGCGCGCGCGGCGGACATCGCCGTCGTCTTCGCCACCCAGTGGACCACAGAGGCCCAGGACGTCGAGAGCCTGTCGCTGCCGGACGACCAGGACGGGCTGATCGAGGCCGTGGCCGCCGCCAACGCCAGGACGGTGGTGGTGCTGGAGACCGGCGGGCCGGTGCTGATGCCTTGGCTGGAGAAGCCCCCGGCGGTGATCCAGGCCTGGTACCCCGGCCAGCGCGGCGGCGAAGCCATCGCCCGCATCCTGTTCGGCGAGGTCAATCCGTCCGGCCGCCTGCCGATCACCTTCCCCGCCTCGGCCGATCAGGCGCCGCGCCCGACCGTGCCAGGCCTGGCCGAGATGAAGGCCGTGGACGCCGCCTCCGCCTCCAACCCCGGGGCGCCGCAGGGGGCCGTGCTGCAGCCCTTCGCCGTCGATTATGTCGAGGGATCGGACGTCGGTTACCGCTGGTACGAACGCGAGGGACGCAAACCCCTGTTCCCGTTCGGTTACGGCCTCAGCTACACAAGCTTCGCCTATTCCAACCTGGCGGTCTCGAACACCCAGGGTCTGAGCGTCGCCGTCGATGTGACCAACAGCGGCGACCGGGCGGGAGCCGAGGTGGCCCAGCTGTATGTCGCCTCGGCCGACCAGCCCAGGCGTCTGGCCGCCTTTGCGCGGATGACGCTGTCGCCGGGCGAGACGCGTCGCATCGTGCTGAAGGCCGAGCCGCGCATCCTGGCCGAATATGACACCGCATTGCCCGGCTGGCGCATCGCGCCGGGCGATTACCGCATCACCGTCGCCCGCGACGCCGCCGAGGCGGGGTTGAGCGCGAACGTCACGCTTTCAGGGTCGATCATCAAGCCTTGAGCCAATGCCGCACAACAAAAACGCGGCGCCAATGAGGAGGGAAAACGAGATGAGAATCCACAAGAGGCCCATGCTGGCGGCCTTGATGGCGAGTTCGGCGCTTGTCGCGCCGGCCTATGCCCAGACCGCGGAACAGGCGCCGATCCCGGCGCCCCAAGACCCGACCGAGGTCGGCGAAATCGTCGTCACCGGCATCCGGGCGTCGCAGGCCCAGGCCATCAACATCAAGCGCAACGAATCCGCTCTGGTCGACGCCATCTCGGCGGAAGACATCGGCAAACTGCCCGACGTCACCGTCGCCGACGCCCTGCAGCGTATTCCGGGCATCCAGGTGCAGCGGTCCGCGGGCGAGGGTTCGACCGTCAACATCCGCGGCCTGCCTCAGGTGATCACCCTGCTGAACGGTGAACAATATCTGGCGCCCGGCAACCTGGGTACGGCCCAGCCGAACCTGAACGACGTGCCGTCGCAATTGATGAACTCGATCGTCGTGTTCAAGTCGCAGGACGTGTCGAACGCCCTTTCCGGCATCTCCGGCACCATCGACCTGCGGACGCGCCGCCCGATGGACTTCGACTACGGCCCGACCGTCTTCACCGCCGCCGAGTATCAGACCGGCGAACGCACGGCGGAAGACGACTATCTGGTCAACGGCCTGCTGAACTGGCGCGGCGACCGGCTGGGCGTGATGATCTCGGGGGTGATGAGCAAGTCGAACCTGGGCAATAACTATTCGGGCATCAGCCAGAGCGTTCTGGGCAACAACGACTGGAGCGGTCCTGATTCCACCGATCCCAACTGGATTTCGCCTCATGGTTACGACAGCTTCAGCCGGGCCGTTGAGCGCGAACGCTACAGCCTGAACGGCGCCTTCCAGTTCGACATCGAGGACGGCGTCCGCCTGACGGCCGAGGTCTTCTACACCCACCAGCAGGAATACAACCGCGCCGCCGGCCTGAACATCTCGAACCGCTGGAGCGGGCTGGGTTGGACGACGCCGACAGACTTCGTCGAGACCGGCGTGAACGGCGGCCCCAATGGTCTGCCCTGGTTGAATGTCAGCGAATACGACCTCGACGTCTGGTGGATGAACTCATTCACCGTGAACCGGGCGACCGAGAACGAGTCCAAGAACTTCAATCTGGAGCTGGATTACGACAAGGGCGGCCCGTTCACCTTCAGCGCAAGGGCCATCAAGGCCGAAGCCAACCTGGAGAGTATGAACGGTCAGGTCCAGGGCGATCTGTCCAACTGGGAATACGGTCCTGATCGTACCTTCACCCTGTTCCGCCAAGGCGCGGACCGGACGCGCGGCACCTTCTATCCCGCCTCGATCGCGGCGCTTTATCCCGCCTCGCGCTATTCCAACGGCGTCGTCGGCAGCCAGGGCGGACGTTACATTTCGCCCAACCCGTTCGGCTATGGCGCGGACCCGCAGTTGCACATCAGCCAGACGGGCTCCAGTCTGGCCTGGAGCGGTTTCGACACGCCGCTGCCGGGCGGTCTGGGGACCGTGCCGCTGACCGACTACATGTCCAATCTCGATTCCTACACGGTCGGCGCCTATTCGTCGGAAGGCAACCAGCGCAACAACTCCGACCTTACCGTGGTGCGCTTCGACGGCGGCTATGAGTTCCAGGACACGCCGCTGTTCGGCTTCGTCAACAAGATCGACGTCGGCGTCCGGCACAGCGGCCGAGAGGTCGAAATCCGCAACTTCCACCTGTTCTCCGACTTCTACGCCGGACAAGGCGCAGGGAACCAGGCGGGCTGCGCGGCCCAGTGGAAAGCCATCGACGTCGTGATGGACAACACGCAGTGCCAGTCGGGTGAGTTCGTCACCAACCCCGGCTTCAACGCGTCGCTTCCGGTCGATGCGACGCCAAACAGTTGCACCGCTGGGACCGTCGCGAACACCCCGACCTGCTTCCAAGGCTATACGGTCAACCGTCCGACCTTGCTGCGCGAGAACAACAACACCTATTTCATGTCCGACTACGGCTCGATCACCTCAGGCCTGCCGGGCGTGTGGGTGGCTGATCCGCGCGACTTCGACGACGTGCGCGCTTTCCAGGAGCGCGTGTTCGGCAACGCCTACGAGGTCATCATTCCGGGCAACACTTATGACGTCGATCTGTACGAGGACAGCGCCTACACCAACTTCGCCCTGGGCTTCGGCAATCTGACCGGAGACCTGGGCGTGCGGATGGTGCGCACGGAACTGCGGGCTCGCCAAAATCTGACGGGTGATACGCGTGCCTATGGCGACACCAACAACGACGTCGGCGACACCATCTCGAGCCGAAGCTATACGGACTGGCTGCCGACGGCGAACTTCCGGTACGATTTCACCGACAAGCTGAAACTTCGCGCGTCCTACGCCAAGACGATGATCCCTCTGGATCTCGGCAACTACGGCGGTGGCGTGACGATCTCGACGGTGGACTCCCTGGGTCCGACGCCAGACGATCCCAGCGCCCCGCCCCTCGGCATCCGACGCGTCACCGGCGCGACCATCGGCGGCACGGTCGAACTCGATCCCTGGCGCTCGACGAATTACGATCTGGCGCTGGAGTATTATTTCGGCCCGGCGACCATGTTCAATGCGGGCATTTTCCGCCTGAACATCGAGAGCTTCGTCAAGCGCGAAACCGTGCCCCTGAGCGGCTCCTATCCTGACGGCGACGGCATCATTCGCCGCATGGTCGACGTCAATCGCCCAGTCCAGGGCGAGGGTGGCGAACTGCAGGGCGTCGAACTGGGCGCCAAGATCGGCCTGTCGGACTTCATCGACACGCCGATCTGGAGCGATTTCGGCTTCGACGGCAGCTATACCTATTCGGACAGTTCACAGAACGCGCAGAACCTGTCGGGCGAGGACCTGCCCTTCCCCGACAACTCCGAGCATTCGATGAACGCCGCCGTCTGGTACCAGGGCGACCGTCTGCAGGTTCGTGTGGCGTGGAACTATCGCACGCCGCGACTGGCCAACACCTTTGGCGCAATCCCGATCTACCAGGATACGTCGCAGTACGTGGACGCCAACATCACCTATGACGTCAACGACATGGTGACCGTCTACGCCAACGGCTCGAACGTCTTCGGTGAAATCGAGGAATACTACTTCGAGTTCGAACCCGGCCAGAAGCAGTTCCACAGCCGCAATCAGTTCGAGCCCCGTTACATGCTCGGCGTGCGCGCTCGCTTCTGATCTCTTCCTGAGCAGACTGGCCGGCGACATTCGTGTCGCCGGCCTCTTTTTTCGCGTATTGGTATTCGTCCATGGATGAGATCGACGATCCTCGCATCCGTTCTGTCGTCATCGTCGGCGGCGGCACCGCCGGCTGGATGACGGCTGCGGCCCTGGTCCAGCATTTCCGCACTGCGCCGCTGAAGATCACCGTGGTCGAGTCGTCCGACATCGGCACGATCGGCGTGGGCGAGGCGACCATTCCCACCATCCGTCGCTTCTATGGCCAGTTGGGGCTGCGCGACGACGACGTGATGCGCGCGACCCAGGCGACCTGCAAACTGGGTATTCGTTTTCTGGACTGGTCCGGGCCGGGCTCGGACTTCATCCATCCCTTCGGCCTGTATGGACAGGACGTCAAAGGGATCGGCTTTCATCACTACTGGCTGAAACAGCGCCGCGCGGGCGACGCCGCTCCGCTGGCGGCCTATTCGCTGGGGGCGGCGCTGGCCGCGGGCGGCAAGTTCACCCTGCCCTCGCCCCATCCGCCGTCGCAGTTGTCGGTGTTCGACTGGGCGCTTCATCTGGACGCCGGCCTGTTCGCCCAGCATCTGCGCGCCTATGCCGAGGCCGGGGGCTGCGCCCGGATCGACGCCCGCATCCGCTCGGTCGAGCTGCGGCCCGAGGACGGTTTCGTGCGCGCCTTGACCCTGGACGACGGACGCGAGGTCGAGGGCGATCTTTTCGTCGACTGCTCGGGCTTCAAGGGGCTGGTGATCGGCGAGGCGCTGGGCGTCGGGTTCGAGGACTGGGGCCGCTGGCTGCCGTGCGACGCCGCCTATGCGGTGCAGAGCGAGAACCGGCCCGGCGACGCGCCGGCGCCCTTCACCCGCGTCACCGCCCGATCGGCCGGCTGGCAGTGGGGGATCCCGCTGCGACACCGGGCGGGCAACGGACTGGTCTTCTCCAGCGCCCATCTGAGCGACGATCAGGCCCTGGCCGAGCTTATGCCACACCTGCTGGGCGATCCGCTGACGGAGCCGCGCCGCATTCCCTTCCGCCCCGGTCGGCGATCGCAGGCGTGGGCCAAGAACTGCGTCGCCATAGGTCTGTCGTCCGGCTTCCTGGAGCCACTGGAGAGCACCAGTATCGCCCTGATCGAGACCGGGATCGAACGGCTGAAAGCCCTGTTCCCCGACCGCCGCTTCGCCCAGCCGATCCTGGACGAGTTCAACGACCAGACCGCGCGCGAGATGGAGCGGGTCCGCGACTTCATCATCCTGCACTACAAGCTGAACCGGCGGACCGACACGGACTTCTGGCGCGACTGTCGCGAGATGCCGGTCCCCGAGACGCTGGAGCGCAAGATCGCCCTGTGGACCGCGCGGGGCCAGTTCGTCCGCTATCGGTGGGAAATGTTCCACCCGGCCAGCTGGCTGGCCATCTATGACGGCTTCGGCCTGTACCCCGACCATCATGATCCCGCCGTGGACGCCATGGACCCGGCCTATCTGGCGCGCAGCCTGGCCGAGATGCGCGCCAATATCGCCGATCTGGTCGCCCGCACCCCCGAACACGCCCAATTCCTGGCGGGGCTAGACCCTGCCGCCTCCGCCGCATGAGACCCGACATGGACCAGCCCCGCCGCCCCCTGAAGAAGATCTGCATTGTCGGCGGGGGCACCGCCGGCTGGGTCGCCGCCGCCCTGATGGCCGAACATTTCAAGGGGCGGATGGCCGAGATCGAACTGGTCGAGTCCGACGACATCGGCACGATCGGCGTCGGCGAGTCCACCGTGCCGCCCTTTCTGGAAATGCTGAAGCGGCTGGGCATCGACGAGCGCGACTTCATCCAGAAGACCCAGGCCAGTTTCAAGCTGGGCATCCAGTTCGAGGACTGGACGCAGAAGGGCGAGAGCTATTTCCACCCGTTCGGCGCCGTTGGGGTTCCGGTGGATATCAGCGACTTCTATCCGGTCTGGCTGAAGGCGCGGATGAACGGTTATGACCGGCCGCTGATGGATTTCGCCGCTGCGGCCCGGATGGCGTCCCAAGGGCGTTTCATGCTGCCGTTCAAGGCCCAGCGCACCCCGATCGGTGGCGCGTCCTACGCCGTCCATGTCGATGCGAAACGGGTGGCCCGTTATCTGCGCGACTTCGCCGAGGCGCGGGGCGTCAAACGCACCGAGGGGATCGTCGAGGATGTGATGACGCGGCCCGACGGCTTCGTCAGCGGGCTGAAGCTGAAATCGGGCCAGACGGTCGAGGCGGACTTCTTCATCGACTGCACCGGCTTCCGCGCCCTGCTGATCGGCAAGACCCTTGGCGTCGGCTATACGGACTGGTCCGAATGGCTGATGTGCGATCGGGCCATCGCCGTCCAGACCGAGAATGTGGGGCCGCCCACACCCTATACCCTGGCTCAGGCTCAGGACTGCGGCTGGCGCTGGCGCATCCCGTTGCAGCACCGCACCGGCAACGGCCATGTCTTCTGCAGCCGCTACATGTCGGACGACGAGGCGACGGCGCGCCTGTTGGCGCAGGTCGAAGGGCGGCCGGTGGTCAATCCGATGGTGGTGCCGTTCAAGACCGGAGTGCGCGAGAAGATCTGGGACAAGAACGTCCTGTCGCTGGGTCTGGCGAGCGGGTTTATCGAACCGCTGGAATCGACGGCCATCCACCTGATCTATCGCGGCATGGACTTCCTGTTCCGCCTGATGCCGGACCTGGACTGCGATCCGAACCTGGCGGCCGAGTACAATCGGCGGATGACGGTGGATTACGAGGAGATTCGCGATTTCATCATCCTGCACTACGCCCTGACGCGGCGGGACGACACGGCCTTCTGGCGGCAATGCCGCGACATGGTCCTGCCCGAAGGGCTGCAGCACAAGCTGGAGGTCTTCCGCGCCAACGGCAGCCTTGTCGAGGCGCTGGACCCGTTGTTCCGCAATGTCAGCTGGTATGCGGTGATGGACGGCATGGGAGTGAGGCCCCGGTCCTATCCGCCGCTGGTGGACCGGATCGATTCCACCGGCCTGACCGACGAGATGGACCGCGCCGCCAATATTCTGAACGCCTTCGTCGCCGACCTGCCGACGCATCAGGCCTTCATCGACACCCATTGTCCAGCCCCGTCGGTGGACCTGCCCGCCCCATTGGCCGTGCCGGCCTGATACCGGCGTGCTTGCCTTCGCGCGGCCAAGGCTGACACAATGGCGCAGGGGATAAGGGATCAGAGTTTGCGTCGCGCCGTCACCATCAAACACGTCGCCGCCGAGGCGGGCGTTTCGCTGCAGACCGTGTCGCGGGTCATCAACAACGAGCCGAATGTTCGACCGGTTGTGCAGGAGCGTGTACGCGCCGCCGTGGCCAAGCTGGGCTATGTTCCCAGTCTGGCGGCGCGGCGAATGGGGGGATCACGCTCCTATCTGCTGATGGCGCTGAACGACCGAGACCGGACCATCGAGGGCTGGAAGTCCGGCGAGGGCACCGACTGGGTCGATCAGATGCTGATGGGCGGCATGCTGAAGTGCGAGGCCCACGGCTATCGGATGATCTTCGAACTGGTCGACACCCATTCGGACCACGTCGATGCGGCGGTGCGCGGGGCCATCGCCGCCCTGCACCCCGACGGCGTCATCCTGACCCCTCCCCACTCTGAGAACCCGGCCATCACCGGCCTGCTGAGCCAGCTGGGCCTGCCCTTCGCCCGGATCGCCTCGATCGCAGAAGGGGACGGATTCGCGGTGTCGATGGACGACGCCAAGGCGGCCGCCTTTGCGACCGACCATTTGCTGGGCCTGGGCCATGTCCGCATCGGCTTCATAACCGGCAGCGAGGAATATGCGGTCAGCGGGGCGCGGCTGGAGGGGTATCGCCGCGCCATGTCGGCCTCGGCGCACGGCCTGGACGAGACGCTGGTCGCGCGCGGCGATTTTTCCTACGAGTCCGGCGTCGCCGCCATGGAGACCCTGCTGGCCCTGCCGGCGCGGCCCACCGCCGTTCTGGCCAGCAACGACCGCATGGCCCACGCGGCCCTGCGCACGGCCAGACGGAACGGCCTGGCGGTCCCTGCCGACCTGTCGGTCATCAGCTTCGACAACACGCCCCTGGCCCGGTTCGCCGACATGACCGCCGTCATTCAGCCTATCGCCGAAATGAGCGCGGTCGCCGCCGAACTGCTGATCCGCTCCACGGCCGGCGACGCCGAACTGCCCCGGCAGAGCATGGTCGATTTCGGCTTCGCCCCCAGAGGCTCCACGGCGCCGCCGACGACCTGATCCGTCGTCCGGACCCGCTCGGCCAAACGCCCGACGCCGCTGTCGTCGCGGCCTGGGCGGTTAATGAAACGTACACGGCTTAATTGTCTTTCATCCGCCGCCTCAACGTCATGCATCGGCGTTCGCAGTGTCGCCTCGGCGACATCACCGCCGGTTACTGATCGCCGTTCAGGCCAAGCTTGGGGAAAAACGATGGCGAGTGAATTCAAGACGCGGCTTATGGCTGCCGCGGCGCTGACCGGCGTGATGGCGGCGGCGCACGGGGCCCAGGCCCAGTCGGCGGAGCCGGCGACGCTGGACGAGATCATCGTCACGGCCCAATTGCGCGCACAGAAGACCATTGAGGTCCCGTTCGCCCTGACCGCTTATTCCGGCCAGTTCCTGGAAGACCTGGGCATTCAGGAGTTCGAACAGCTGTCGGCCTTCGTGCCCGGCTTCCTGGTGCAGAACCAGTC
Source organism: Brevundimonas sp. EAKA (assembly GCF_000698025.1). Taxonomy (NCBI): domain Bacteria; kingdom Pseudomonadati; phylum Pseudomonadota; class Alphaproteobacteria; order Caulobacterales; family Caulobacteraceae; genus Brevundimonas; species Brevundimonas sp. EAKA. The sequence goes on from NZ_JMQR01000004.1 coordinate 21,427, forward strand.
GCCCAACAACCCCGGTTTCGTGATGCGCGGCATCACCTCAGACTCGGGCGCCGCCACGGCCGAGCCGCGCGTGTCGGTGTTCCAGGACGGCGTGTCGATCTCCAAGTCGCGCGGCTCCTATGTCGAACTGTTCGACCTGGAGCGCGTCGAGATCGCCAAGGGTCCGCAGTCGACCCTGTACGGCCGCGGCGCCCTGATCGGCGCCGTCAACCTGGTCCAGAACCGCGCTCAGCCGGGTGAGACCGAAGCCTACGCCAATATCGAGGCCGGCAACGAAGACTATCGGATGGTCGAGGGCGCGCTGAACCTGCCCGTCGGCGAGACGGGCGGCCTGCGCCTCGCCACCCGCCTGAAGACGCGCGGCGGTTCGGTCGAGAACCTGCTGGGCGGCGAAGACTATAACGCCATCGAGACCAAGGCCGTGCGTCTGTCGGGCGCCTGGGCGCCATCGGACGCCATGCGGTTCGACGTGATCGGCAACTATCAGAACGACCACGCCTCGGGCACCTCGTTCAAGTCGATCGCCTACGAACCGGCCGATCCGAACACCGGCGCGGTGTTGGGCGGCAAGGAGCCCTGGGAGGGCGCGGCCCTGACGCCGGGCGGCGATTTCGACGGCGGCAAGACGCTGGGCCTGAGCCGCGAAGTCTGGGGCGTGACGGGTCTGGCCCGGATCAATCTGAATTCGGCCTGGACCCTGAACTCGACCACCGCCTATCGCGAGTTCGACAACTACGAGACCTTCGACGCGGACGGCGTCTCCCTGCCCATCCTGACGGCGGCGGAAGAGACCCATGGCGAACAATGGAGCCAGGACCTGCGCCTGGGCTTCGACAACGGCGGTCGCCTGACGGGCTTCGTCGGCGCCGGCTGGTTCCACGAGGAAGGCTACCAGCGCGCCCCGGCCCAGTTCGACGAACGTCTGGTTCTGGCACAACTGGCCGGGCTGCTGGACGGATCGCCGACGGCGGTCGGCGACAACACCCTGCCGCTGTCGGTCTATCCGACGGTGGCGCGCAACGTGCTGACCTCTATGCTGACGCCGTTGGGCGCCGGCGCCTACGCTGCTCCGATCACCGCCAACCTCGACTCGAACCATATCGAGACCTCGACCAACAGCTCGGAACTGACGTCCTATGACGTCTTCGCCGACGCCACCTACGCCTTCACCGACAAGTTCGAAATGTCGGCTGGCGTCCGCTACACCCGCGACGACAAGACCACCGGCTATGCCAGCTCGGTCGATAGCCGGTCGGCCCTCGGCGCCCTGCTGGCGATCCAGGCCGGCGCGATCCCGGCGGCCCAGGTGCCGGCCTTCCTGGCCGCCATGGCCAATCCGGCCTTCGCCAACCTGCCCGCCAGCGTCTTCCCGCTGTTCGGCCTGACATCGCAGCCGACGGCCAACAACGGCGATTTCTCCTACTATGACTCGGAAGACGACGGCGTCACCTGGCGGGTCACGGCCCGCTACGAACTGACCGACGACACCAATCTCTACGCCAACTATGCACGGGGCCGTCGTCCGGAAGTGATCAGCGCCTCGGGTCCGTCCGCCCCCGGCGGCGCGGCGCGCTTCAGCCCGGTCGATGCGGAAACCGTCGACAGCTACGAGATCGGCGCCAAATCGGCCCTGCTGGACGGGCGCCTGCGCGTGGACGGCGCGGTCTTCATGTACAACTACGAAAACTTCCAGACGACGATCCAGCAAGGCACGCAGTTCATCACCACCAACGCCGGCGAGGCCAAGTCCTACGGCTTCGAGGGCCAGGCCAACTTCGCCGTGGCCTCGATGCTCGACCTGTTCGCCACCTACGCCTACAACCACTCGCGCTTCGAGAACGGCATCTACGACGGCAACCAGTTCCGCCTGTCGCCAGACAACGCCGCCTCGATCGGCGCGACCTGGCGCCTGCCGGTGACCGGCGGCGAGATCGAGGTCCAGCCGACCTACACCTGGCAGTCCAAGGTCTTCTTCAGCGACGACAACGACATCCCGGCGCTGCAGACGGCCAACTTCGTCGCCGACCTGATCCAGGACGAATATCAGGACGCCTACGGTCTGTTGAACCTGCGTATCCGCTACACCCCGGACTCGACCAACTGGGGCGTCGAAGCCTTCGGCGAGAACATTCTCGACGAGGAATACATCAAGGACGCCGGCAACACCGGCGACGCCCTGGGCATGCCGACCTTCATCGCCGGTCGCCCGGCGGCGTACGGCCTGGTGTTCAAACTGAAACTCTGAGGATCGAACGATGAATCTGGATCGCCGCAGCCTTCTGGGACTGATCGGCGCGGGGGCGGCGACGCCCGCCGTCGCCCAGACCGCCCATGCCGGTCAGGTCGCCTTCCTTCACGGGGTGGCCAGCGGCGATCCGGATCAGCATTCCGCGGTCTTCTGGACCCGCGTCACCCCGGCCGATCCGTCGGTCGGGGAGATTGCGGTGGTTCTTGAAGTGGCCAGGGACGCCGACTTCACCGACATGGTGCGTCGCTTTACCGACCTGACCGCCCGGGCCGAGCGCGACTTCACCGTCAAGCACGACCTGAACGGTCGCGGCCTGGAGCCGGGTCGGGAGTATTTCTATCGCTTCATCGCCAATGGCGTGACCTCGCCGGCGGGTCGGGTCCGCACCCTGCCCCAGGGCGCGACGCCGCAGGTCAACCTGGCCGTGGTGTCTTGCCAGCTCTATCCGGGCGGCCTGTTCAACGCCTATGAGGCCATCTCGCAGCTGGACCGGTTGGACGCCGTCGTTCACCTGGGCGACTACATCTACGAATACGGCGCGGCGCCGGGCGACTACGGCATGGCGACGGGCGCGCCGCTGAACCGGGCGCCCCTGCCGCCCCACGAAATCATCAGCCTGGCCGACTATCGGACGCGCCACGCCCAATACAAGACCGATCCCGATCTGCAGGCCGCCCACGCCCGCGCCGCCTTCATCTGCGTCTGGGACGACCACGAGGTCGCCAACGACGTCTGGATGATGGGGGCCGAGAACCATCAGCCGGCGACCGAAGGCGACTTCGCCACGCGCAAGGCGGCGGCCCTGCGCGCCTATTACGAATGGATGCCGATCCGCGAGGCCAAGGCCGGCGCGATGAAGGAAGCGATCAACCGCAGCTTCCACTTCGGCGATCTGGCCAGCCTGCACATGGTCGAAACCCGTCTGACGGCCCGCGCCGAACAGATGGACTTCGCCAACATCCCCAAGACCGCCGACGGCCGCCCGGACATCGCCGCCTTCGAGGCCCAGCGTCAGGAGCCGTCGCGCGACCTGCTGGGCGAAGGTCAACGCCGCTGGCTGGGCGAGGCCATGAGCCAGTCCAAGGCCGCCGGTCGTCCGTGGCAGATCCTGGGCAACCAGGTCGTCATGGCCCGGGTCAAGGGCCCGAACATCGAACAGATGCTGCCGCCCGCCCAGGTGGCGCAGATGATCGCCAGCCTGCCCGCCGATATCCAGCCCCAGGTCGAGGCCGCGATCCAGCTGTTCAAGCTGGGCCTGCCGTTCAACCTGGACAGCTGGGACGGCTATCCGGCCGGTCGCGAGCGTCTGTACGAGACGATGAAACAGGCGGGCGTCGAGCCGATCGTCCTGGCCGGCGACAGCCACGCCTTCTGGGTCAACGAACTGTATGACAACGGCGGCCAGCGTCGCGCGGTCGAGTTCGGGACCTCGGCCATCTCCAGTCCGTCGCCCGGCGACATGGTCGGCGGCCTGCCGCTGGGCCTGGCGCTGGAAGCCGCCAATCCCGAGGTCAAGTTCTGCGACCAGGCGTCCAAGGGCTATGTCCTGCTGACCCTGGACCGGGATCAGGCGGTGGGCGAACTGCGCGCCGTCTCGACCATCCTGGCCAAGCCGTATCAGAACAAGACGGTGAAACGCTATCGGTTGGCTCAGACCGCGACCGGTCTGGGTCCGCTGGAAGACGTCACCGAACCCGCCTGATCGAGGCCACCGCCAGGGTCGCCCCGCCGAAACAGGCGGCGGCGGCCAGGAACAGGCTGCGGAAGTCCAGACCCAGGTTCTCCAGCAGGACCAGGGCGATCAGGGGCGCGATCGCCTGGGGCAGGGTCACGGCCAGATTGATCAGGCCCAGATCCTTGCCCCGGTCCTCGACCGAGGGCAGGACATCGGTCATCAGGGCGATGTCGATCGCGCCATAGCAGCCCTGGCCCACCCCATAGAGGGCGAAGGCGACGACCACGGTGGTCCAGTCCTGCGTGGTCGCCAGCACAGCCGCCGCGATGGCCAGCAGCACCCCGCCGGCGATGGCGAGCGGCTTGCGCCGCGTGATCCGCGAGCCGCCCATGGCGACGACCGTGCTGACCCCGACCACCCCCACGACGGCGATGGCGGTCAGCAGCGAATGGCCGGCCTCGGCCGAGCGGCCGGGAAACAGGATCGGAAAGCCGATGGCGTCGGCGATGTAGAAGAGCAGATAGAAGGCCACCAGCGAATAGCCGGTCACCACCAGGAACCGATAGGTCCAGGCCAGGGTGAAGTCGCGAACGGCGAAGGGGTGCAGCAGGCTGGGCAGAGAAAACCCTGACAAGGGCGCCCGCCCCCGGTCGGCGGGCGCCGGATCCTCGCGCGACAGCAGGGCGAAGGGCACGGTCGCCGCCAGAACAACGGCGGCCAGGGTCGCGAACCGCGCGACCTCGCCCTGCGGCCCCCAGGCCATCACGACCGAACCGATCATGGCGGCCAGCGGATAGCCCATGCCCATGACCGCGGACATGGCGCTGCGCCGGTTCTCGGGCACACGGTCCGCGAACAGGGCGATCAGAGGGGCCAGCAGGATATTGAAGGTCAGTTGGAAAGCGACCAGGCCCAGCACCAGGCCCAGCGGGGTCGAGGACTGCTGGATGGCGGCGTAGCTGCCGATGGTCAGCACCGCGCCGACCACGATCCAGGGGCGCCGCCGGCCGTGCCGCGACCGGGTCCGGTCGCTGAGGGCGCCGCCGACGATATTGCCGAGCCCGGCGGCCATACAGCCCCAGAACAGGGCCTGGCTGAGCAACGGCCCCTTGGCCTGACCGTCGATCATCTCGGCGTGGAGGGGCGCGAGCACCTGAAGGAGGGGCGCCACGCCGATAAAGGCGCCGATATAGGCGACGGCGTAACCGATCAGGAAGGCCGACCCGACCGGCCGGGGAGACACGCCGGCGGTCATGCTGCGGGTCTCAGGCCCGGGCGGCCCGCGCCGTCTCGACGCCCAGCGCGCGCAAGGCGGCGGCGGCGATATGGTCCGCGTTGAGCCCCGCCAGAGCATACATGGCGGCGGGGGAGTCCTGGTCCTGGAAGACGTCAGGCAGGTTCAGGGTGCGGACCTTCAACCCGCGATCCAGCGCGCCCTTCTCGGCCAGAAGTTGCAGCACGAAGGCGCCGAAGCCGCCCATGGCCCCCTCCTCCACCGTGATCAGGGCCTCGTGCTCCCGCGCCAGGCGCAGGATCAGGTCGGCGTCCAGCGGTTTGGCGAAGCGGGCGTCGGCGACTGTCGCCGACACGCCCCGGGCGGCCAGCAGATCGGCGGCCTTAAGCGATTCCTGCAAGCGGGTGCCCAGGGACAGGATGGCGACAGAGGTCCCCTCGCGCACGATCCGGCCGCGACCGATCTCGAACGGGGCGGCCAGTTCCGGGATCTCGACCCCGACGCCGTCGCCGCGCGGATAGCGGAAGGCGCTGGGGCGGTCGTCGACAGCCAGGCTGGTCGAGATCATGCCCGCCAGTTCGGCCTCATCGGCGGCGGCCATCAGCACCATGCCGGGCAAGGCGCCCATGAAGCCGATGTCGAACGACCCGGCGTGGGTCGCGCCGTCTGCGCCCACCAGACCGGCCCGGTCCATGGCGAACCGCACCGGCAGAGACTGGATGGCCACGTCATGGACCACCTGGTCATAGCCGCGCTGAAGGAAGGTGGAATAGATGGCGCAGACCGGCTTCATCCCGTCAGCGGCCAGGCCGGCGGCGAAGGTGACGGCGTGCTGTTCGGCGATGCCGACGTCATAGGTGCGGTCGGGGAAGGCCTGGCCGAACAGGTCCAGTCCCGTGCCCGAGGGCATGGCGGCGGTGATCGCCACGATCGAGGAATCCAGGGCGGCGTGCTTGATCAGCTCGGTCCCGAACACCTTGGTGTAGCTGGGCGCGTTCGACACGGACTTGGCCTGTTTGCCCGAGATCACGTCGAACTTGACCACCGCATGGAGCTTGTCAGCGCTGCTCTCGGCCGGGGCGTAGCCCTTGCCCTTCTGCGTCACGACATGGACCAGCACGGGTCGGTCCTCGATGGCCGCCGCCTTCTTCAGGATCGGGACCAGATTCTCCATGTCGTGCCCGTCGATGGGGCCGACGTAGTAGAAGCCCAGTTCCTCGAACAGGGTGCCGCCGGTGACCATGCCGCGGGCGTATTCCTCGGCCTTCTTGGCCGCGTTACGGAACGGGCGCGGCAGGTGCTGGGCGACCGAACGACCCAGGCGGCGGACGTTCTGATAGGCGCCGCCCGACACCAGACCGGCCAGATAGGCGCTCATGCCCCCGACCGGCGGGGCGATGGACATGTCGTTGTCGTTCAGGATGACCATCAGCTGGCCATTGGTCGCCTCGGCGGCGTTGTTCATCGCCTCATAGGCCATGCCGGCCGACATGGAGCCGTCGCCGATGACCGCTACGACCTTGTTCTTCTCGCCCTTCTGGTCGCGTGCGGCGGCGAAGCCGAGGGCGGCGCTGATCGAGGTCGAGGCGTGGGCGGCGCCGAAGGGGTCGTACTCGCTCTCGCTGCGCTTGGTGAAGCCCGACAGGCCGCCGGGCTGGCGCAGGGTGCGGATGCGGTCGCGACGGCCGGTCAGGATCTTGTGCGGATAGCACTGGTGGCCGACGTCCCAGATCAGGATGTCCTTGGGCGTCTCGAACACATGGTGAAGCGCCGTCGTCAGCTCGACCACGCCCAGGCCCGCGCCCAGGTGGCCGCCCGTGACCGACACCGCGTCGATGGTCTCGGCCCGCACTTCTTGCGCCAGCTGTTTCAGCTGGGCGATGTCGAAGCCCCGCATGTCGGCGGGAAACTTGACGGTGTCGAGAAGCGGGGTGTCGGGCATCAGCCGGGAAAACCTTGAAAGTCTGATCAATCAACCCCTGGGGGAGATCAATGTTTCGTATCAGGACCGGCGCTTTAGCACAAAGTCCACGCTCGCCTTGAGGATTTCCGCCTCGTGCCCGAACGGCTCCAGGTGAGCCCTGGCCTGGTCAGACAGGTGCGCGACCCTCTGTCGCGCCGCCTCGAGCCCCAGCAGGGTGACGAAATTGGTCTTGCCCAGGGCCGCGTCCTTGCCGCCGGCGGCCTTGCCCATTTCTTCGGCCGAACCTTCCGCATCCAGAAGATCATCGACGATCTGATAGGCCAGGCCGACATCGTGGGCGAAGCTGATCAGGGCGTGCTGATGCTGGGCCGAGGCCTCGGCGATGATCAGCGGAATCTCGAAAGCGTAGGCGAACAGGGCGCCGGTCTTCAGCCGCTGCATCCGGGCGACGCCGCCCAGATCGTCGCGCACGCCCAGCAGGTCGATCATCTGACCGCCGGCCATGCCCCGCGCGCCCGAGGCCATCGACAGCCGCGCCGCCAGTTCGCACCGCACGACCGCGTCTTCGTGGGTGTCCTCGTGCAGGATGATGTCGAAAGCCGCCGTCTGAAGCGCGTCGCCGGCCAGGACCGCCGTGGCCTCGTCATAGGCGCGGTGGACCGTTGGGCGCCCACGCCGCATGTCATCGTCGTCCATGCACGGCAGGTCGTCGTGCACCAGGCTGTAGGCGTGGACGCATTCCAGGGCGCAGGCGGCGCGCAGCACCGACCGTTCGTCGATATTGAACAGGCGCGCGGCCTCAAGCGCGAAGAAGGGGCGCAGCCGTTTGCCGGGGCCCAGGGCCGCGTAACGCATGGCCTCGGTCAGGCGGGCTTCCGGTCCGTCGGCGCGCGGCAACAACTGGTCCAGCGCGACCGTGACCAGATCGGCGACCTCGGCCACCCGGTCGATCACGGCCTGTTCGGGCGAATTGGCGGCGAGCATAGGGGTCAAAACAGTCGCCCGCCCAGCGGCAGGTCGCGGTCCACCCCGACCAGCACCACCTCGCCGTCCGCATCGGGAAAGCCGAGTGTCAGCACCTCGGACTTCACCGGCCCGATCTGGCGCGGCGGAAAGTTGACGACGGCGGCGACCTTGCGGCCTTCCAGTTCTTCCAGCGTGTAGTGGCGGGTGATCTGGGCCGAGGATTTCTTGACGCCGATCTCGGGGCCGAAATCGATCTGGAGCTTGAACGCCGGCTTGCGCGCCTCAGGAAACGGCTCGGCCTTGACGATCCGGCCGACGCGAATATCGACCTTCATGAAGTCGTCGAAGGCGATGGTCGGCGTCATTCGAACGACGCCGCCTCGACGCCCTTGGCCTGGCCGTCCGGTCCGACGACGATCTTCTCGACGCGCAATTGGGCCGCCTTCAGACGGGCCTCGCAATGGGCCTTCAGCCGAGCGCCCTCTTCGTACAGGGCGATGGATTCCTCCAACGGCGCCTGGCCTGATTCCAGGCGTGACACGATGGTCTCCAGACGCTGCAGGGCGTCTTCGAAGCTGAGGTCGGCGGGGATGGCGGCGGCGGTATCGGTCATGGCGCGGACCCTAGAGGGGGTCGAAGCCTGCATCAACGGTGGATGCGGCTATCGCTTCTCGTAGCGGCGCTGGGACCAGTATTTGAAGCCCTGATTATGCACCAGTTTCCAGCCGTCGGCCTTCAGACGGGCGCCGACCATGTGATTGAAATAGCCGTGGGCGAAGACCAGCACGTCCTGGCCGGTTTCGGCGCGGGCGATCAGCTTGCGCGCCGCCTGTTCGGCGCGGGCCTCGGCCTCGGCGCGGGTTTCCTGGCCGCCGTGGTGGTCGAAGGCGTGCCACCAGAAGCGCGACACCACGCCCCACCATTTCGGCGACAGCTTGATCCAGTCGGGAATTGGCGGCGGCGGCAGGGGCGCCTCGATGAACAGGACGTCCGACATGACCTCACGCCCGGCGGCGGCGGCGGCGGCGGTTTCCTGGGCGCGCTGACGGGTCGAGGCGTAGATGGCGCCGGCGCCTTGGGCCGTGGCGACCAGTTCGGGCGGCGGAGTCTGGCCGGCCAGCAGGCCGCCGATCTCGTATTTGGCCCACCAGTCGCCGTACTGACGCGCGGTGATCAGGCATTTGCGCGACAGGGCGGGCTCGCCGTGACGCGTCAGGGTGATGGCGCCCAGGCGCAGAGCCGTTACAGCGCCGGACTCAGTCGATCCTGCGGCCTGCGGCGCAGGCTGATCGGTCGAATCGAGGGACAGGGCGGGGGATGACATGGCGATCGGACGGCCCTTAAGTTTCAAGGCTTTAGACGTCCTATTCCTCCCCGAGCGCGGCGACGTGTGCGACCGCGGAGCGGCCTAGTCCTTCAAGGTCGTAACCGCCCTCGAGCGCGGACACAACCTTGCCCGAACATGTCTGCGCGCCGCCTGTCGGCGGTGACGCGCGTCTCGCCCCATTGTAGAGCCGGATCATGACCGAGACTCTGATCCGCCCTGCCCGCCTCGAAGACGCCGAACCCCTGGGCGCCCTAGGTCGCCGGACCTTCATCGACACCTTCGTGACCGGATTCGCCATCCCCTATCCAGAGATGGACCTGAAGGCCTTCCTGGACGCCAGTTTCGACCCCGAGCCGACGCGAAAGAAGCTGACCGAACCCGGCTGCGCCTGGTGGGTGGCCGAGCGGGACGGCGCCCTGCTGGCCTTCGCCAACGCGGGTCCCAACGGCCTGCCCCACCCCGAGGCGCGCCCGGAGCACATGGAGTTGCGCCGCCTCTATGTGTCGAAGGCCGCGCAAGGCCTGGGCCTGGGCACGAAACTGCTGACCCTGTCGCTGGACTGGATGGAGGCCCATACCCAGGGGCCGCTTTGGATCGGCGTCTGGAGCGGAAATGAAAAGGCCCAGCGTCTGTACGCCGCCTATGGGTTCGAGAAGGCGGGCGAATACGAATACCCGGTCGGCGCCTGGCGCGACCACGAGTTCATCTTGCGGCGCGGCTGATCCGGGTTCACATCCTTTCCATGCTCCTCCCCTTCTTCACCGCCCTGCGCGACGCCAAGGTTCCGGTGTCGATGAAGGAATGGCTCCATCTGATGGAGGCCATGGATCGCGATCTGGCGGGGCGCGAGATCGAGGCCTTCTATCACCTGTCGCGCGCGGTTCTGGTCAAGGACGAGAAACACTATGACCGGTTCGATCAGGTGTTCGGGACGGTGTTCAAGGGCGTGGAATCGGTCGGCGCGGGCGAGGATCTGACCACCGACATCCCCGAGGACTGGCTGCGGCTGCTGACCGAAAAATATCTGACCGACGAGGAGAAGGCGCAGATCGAGGCGCTGGGCGGCTTCGACAAGCTGATGGAGACGCTGAAGCAGCGGCTGGAAGAGCAGAAGGAACGCCATTCCGGCGGCTCGAAATGGATCGGCACGGGCGGGACCAGCCCCTTTGGCCACGGCGGCTATAATCCTGAGGGGGTGCGGATCGGCGGGCCGGGCAAGCATGGCCGGGCGGTCAAGGTGTGGGAGAAGCGCGAGTTCCGGAACCTGGACGACACGGTCGAGCTGGGCACGCGCAACATCAAGGTGGCCTTGCGCCGCCTGCGCCGGTTTGCGCGCGAGGGGGCGGCGGAAGAACTGGACATCGACGGCACCATCGACGGCACGGCGCGCCAGGGCTGGCTGGACATCCAGATGCGGCCCGAGCGGCGCAACACGATCAAGGTCCTGCTGTTCCTCGACATCGGCGGGTCGATGGACGGCCATATCAAGCTGGTGGAGGAGCTGTTCTCGGCGGCCCGGACCGAGTTCAAGAACCTGGAGTTCTTCTACTTCCACAACTGCCTGTACGAAGGCGTCTGGAAGGACAACCGGCGGCGTCACACCGAGCGGATTCCGACCTGGGACCTGCTGCACAAATATCCCGGGGACTGGCGGGCCATCTTTGTCGGCGACGCGACCATGTCGCCCTATGAGATCACCATGCCGGGCGGCTCGGTCGAGCACTGGAACGAGGAGGCCGGCGCGGTCTGGATGAAACGCGCCCGTCAGCAGTGGGAGAAGTCGATCTGGCTGAACCCGGTGCAGGAACGATACTGGAGCTACACCGCCTCGGTCGGCCTGCTGCGCGAGGTGATGGACGAGCGGATGTTCCCCCTGACGCTGGAAGGCCTCGACAAGGCGATGCGCGCCCTGACAAGGTAGATTTCGCGTTCGAAGCGAACGCGCCCCATTACGAAGGGCCTGACCGATGATCGCCGCCGCCTTCGCCCTGCTGTTGCTGCAACAGACCGCCGCCTCCGTCGTGTGGGAAGCGCCCGCCGCCGAACCTGCGACGGAAACGCCGATCGCGGCGCCTTCACATACGGTGCCGGAATGGGGCCTGGCGGATCCCTTCGGCTATGAGCGCGCGCGCTGCAGCCCCCAACTGCGCGGCGCCAGGACGCTGGACGACTGTCAGGCCGAGGTGCGTGGACAACTCGCCTTGGCCCTGGGCGAGGATTTGCCGGATGCGCTGCGACCCGTCGGCATGGCGGGCGATTGCCAGATGACGCAGGCGACGGAGCGCGGATCGCCCTATGGCCTGCAATGCGGGCCGCAGTCGCGGACGCCCGCTGCGTCGTCCACCCCGCAGGAAATGGATTGTCGCCCCCGTCCCGTCGAAGGCGGTTTCAGTTCCGAATGCCGGCCGGTCGATGAGGCCAAAAACAAGGGTCTGTCGCTACGTCTTTGGGGCGGCAAGGACGACTGAAAACAGGGTCCGCCCAAACCGAAACGCCGCCCGCTTTCGCGGACGGCGTTCGGGCGGTTAGGGACCGGGGGAAGGCTTACTTGTCGTCTTTCAAGCTGTCCTTCACGCCGCCGACGGCGTTCTGGACCTTGCCCTCGACCTGATCGGCCTTGCCTTCGGCCTGCAGCTTGGAATCGCCGGTCAGCTTGCCCGCGCCTTCCTTGATCTTGCCGCCCATGTTCTTGGCGGAGCCTTCGATACGGTCTTGATCAGCCATGGGAATTCTCCTTTTCGAGCGGCGCTGTCATAGCGCCGCGACGTGCAGGAAGAACGGGATGGCCGCGAGGCTTGTTCCGTAAGGCTCAGCTTGCGCGACGCAGCCAGACCGCCACCGCCCAGGCGTGAGCGTCGTGCCGCAGGCGCGACAGGGCGACGGTCGGGTCCAGCCAGACCAGGGTATGATCGTCCTCGCATTTGGCGTCAGGATTTTCGCCCGTGACCACGCCGGTCCAGAAACCGCCGATGTTGCACAGCGGCTCGCCATTGCTTTTCAGGTGATACTGGCCCGCCTCGGCGATGCGGTTCAGCGGCTTGACGTCCAGGCCGGTCTCCTCGACGAATTCTCGCACCAGGGCCTGAACCTCGCTCTCGTCGCCGTCCACGGCCCCGCCGGGCAGGTCGAAATAGGCTCCGGTCGTCCGCTCGACCCGCACGCAGGCGATCAGGCCGTCGCGTTCGACGACGCCGAACGCCGTCGCCCGGTGGCGATAGTCGATTGCAGGATTGCGAACGCCGAACTGAAGCATGACCAAACTGACCCTAGAGGTCGAAGGCCAGTCGGGCGCGCACGCCCTTGTGGGCGGCGTCGAACTCGACGGCCGAACGCAGGCCCGAGGCCATGGCCGAGATGATCTTGCCGCCCAGGCCCGTGCCCTTGGGCGCGCCGTCGCCCAGGCCCGGGCCGTCGTCCTCGACCGTCAATATGGCGCGATGTTCGCCCTCGGGCTGCAGCTTGATGCGGATTTCGCCGCCCTGGCCCGGCAGATAGGCGTATTTCACGGCGTTGGTGACCAGTTCGGCGACGACGACGCCCAGCGACACGGCCTGATCCGTCGTCACCCACATCGGCGCGGCGTCCACGACCAGGCGCGGCGAGCCTTCGCCCGGACCGACGGACTTGGACAGTTCGTGCATCAGGCCTTCGAGATATTCGTCCATGGCCACCCGGCTCATGTCGCCCGAGGTGTAGAGGCGGCGATGGACGTGGGCCACGGCCTCGATCCGCGCCTGGCATTCCCTCAAGGCCTCGCGCGCGCCCTCGTCGGTGATCTGGCGCATCTGCAGGGACATGAAGCTGGACACCAGTTGCAGCGAATTGCCGACCCGATGATTGACCTCGCGCAACATGGCCTCGGCACGGTCACGGGCCAGACGGACTTCCTCCTGCGCGATGTCGTTCTCACGCTGCAGCCGGCGACGCAGAACGGCGTCTTCCAGGGCCGAGCGCAACAGGGAGGTGAAGTCTTCCGACACGTCCTTGATGACATAGTCTGCAGCGCCCGCACGCAGGGCGGCCACAGCGATCCGGCCTTCCTGGGCGCCGGTCACGTAAACGACCGGGGGCGGCGCGTTCAGGGTCAGGATGTCCGGCAGAACGTCCAGCCCGTCGCGGCTGGGCATATAGTGGTCCAGGGCGCAGACGTCGTATTCATGGGCCGCAAGCAGCGCCAGCCCGGCGTCACCATCGGGCGCGCAGGTGACGGCGAAGCCGTGGCGGCTCAACTCCTTCTCGACCAGCCGCGACAGCCCGCGGTCATCGTCGATATAGAGCAGTCGAATGGCGCCGGAGATTGCGGTCACTCGATCTCCGGGGCCTGCATCACCGACAGGAACAGACCCAGTTGGCGGATCGCGCCGGCGAAGGATTCATAATCGACCGGCTTGGTGATATAGACGTTGCAGCCTAGGTCATAGCAGCGCTGGATCTCGACCTTGTCGTCCGTGGTCGTCAGAACCACGACGGGCGCGCGCTTCAGTCGGTCGTCGGATTTCACCTTCTCCAGAATGTCGGTGCCCGACATATCCGGCAGGTTCAGGTCCAGCAGGATCAGCAGCGGGCCGTTGGCCAGGATTTCCGCACTGAACAGATAGTCGAGCGCCGCGCCGCCTTCGTCGAAATGCTTGATCTCGTTGCTGATATTCGCCCGGCGAATATTCTTCTCGATCAGTTTGGCATGACCGTGGTCGTCTTCGACCATGATGATTTTGACGGGTTGCGTCACAGCACGCCTCCGGGTTCCGACAGGATCAGTCGTTTGGGGAATTTCAGAAGGAAAGTCGAGCCCTTGCCAAGCTCGGACTCCAGATCGATGACCCCGCCGATCCTGCGCACGCTGTTGCGCACGAAGGCCAGGCCCAGCCCCTCCCCGGCGCGGTCCTGCTTGCCCGAACGACGGAACAGTTCGAAGATTCGTTCATGGTCCCTGGGCGCGACGCCGCGTCCATTGTCGGCGACCCGATAGACGATCCAGCCGCCGGGGACCTCTTCTCCCGAGACGACGATCTCGCCCGGCCGGCCGGCGTCCAGATATTTGACGGCGTTGTCGATCAGATTGCCCAGAATCTGTTCCATCGACAGACGGTCGCTCTCGATCGGCGGCAGGCTTTCTACGACGATCCGTGCGCCGGAGGCCTCGGTCTGATGGTGGACGCTGTCGGCGATGTTCTGGGCCATGGCGGTCATGTCCAGCCGCTCCGGCGCCAGATTGCGCCGCCCCTCGCGCGACAGTTTCAGGATGGCGTTGATCAGCCGGTCCATCTTTTCCGTGGAGGCCCGGATGAAGCCCAGGGCCTCCGGCATGTCCTCGCGCACGGCCGTGACGACGTCGGCGCTGACCGGGCCTTCGGCCTCCGCCTCGCGGATCGCCGCATCGATCACCTTGCCGGCCTGCTCCAGTTCGGAGGTGTAACCCATGACATTGACCAGGGGCGCGCGCAGATCGTGGCTGACGATATAGGCGAACCGCTGGATCTCGTCGTTGGCGCGGGTCAGGGCGGCGGTGCGGTCGCGGACCGTGTCCTCCAGGCCGGCGTTCACCGCATCCAGTTCCTCGCGCGCCCTCTGGATCTCGCCGACGTAGCGACGCACCATCCAGGCCGACAGCAGGGCCAGAATCAGCACCAGAAGGCCGGTCATGGCGTTCATCAACACCGTGACGAAGGCGGATCGCTCGGAGGCATGGGTGCGGTCGGCGATGCGGGCGGACTTGAGGGCGTCGAAGTCGTCGATGGCCACGCGCAGTTCGTCCATGTAGCGCTTGCCTTCGCCGGAGCGCACGGACTGGATCGCCTGCCCTATGCGACCCGCGCGCGCCAGGGCCAGCGTGCCCTCCATTTCTTGAAGCTTGGCGTCCGCCAGGCGTCGTATGCGCGCCACCGGCTCCTCCAGGACAGGGTCGCCGACCACGCCCTGCTCCAGAAAGCTGAGGGCCGGCTCCCGCTCCGCCCTTGCGGCCTCGAAGGGCTGCAGGAAGTCGCTCCGTCCGGTCAGCAGAAAGCCGCGCTGCGCCGTCTCGGCGTCCAGCATGGAGATCAGGACGGTGCGCGACGCCCGCCGCATCTGCTGTGCATGTTCGATCGTGTCGTTCACCGTCGCGGTGCGCCGGATCATGACGAAGGTCGAGATATTCACCGTAAGCAGCAGGACGAAGGCCAGGATCAGCAAACCCGAGACGGATCGCACAAGCGACGGCGTCCGCAGGAAGGTGCTGAAACGCGACCAGTTCTGGCTTTGTCGAGGTGTCATGCCACGGAGCATTAGCGGCGCCGGGGCGTGCGTCAAACGCCTGTTGCACGAAACCTGCGGGCTTTTCGCGGCTTGTGGTTAATATGGCCCGGCATGACCTTGCGGGGGCAGGGCTTAATCGGGGACGGGACGATGATCGGGTGGTGGTGGATTTTGCCGACGGCGGTGGCGCTGATCGGGCTGGTTCTGCTGATCCGGGGCTTGCGGGCCCTGTTCGGCGGCAAGCCTCTGAGCGGGGGCCTGGGCGCAGTCTTCGGCGGGGCCATTCTCTGGGCCGCCTGCCTGGCCGCCCTGTTCGGCATGAATATTCAGACCTACGCCCGCCTCACCTACGAGCGTCCGGTCGCCACCCTGACCCTGCGCCAGATCGGGCCGCAGTATTACGAGATCAACCTGGTCCAGCCCCCGCGCGAGGGCCAGGCCGCCGCTGCGGGCGCCCTCTATCCGGTTCACGGCGACGACTGGCGGATCGAGGCCCAGGTCCTGAAGTGGAAGCCTTGGGCCAATGTTCTGGGGCTGGATGCGCAATACCGGCTGGACCGGTTGTCCGGCCGGTATCGAGCCATCGAACAGGAGTTGCACGGCGAACGCAGCGCCTATGACCTGGCGGCGGCCGAAGCCAACGCCCGCAACGGCGCCGTCCCCTTCAAGGTCGAGGCCTGGGACGCCATCCGCCGCTACCGGCGCTATGTGGATGCTGCGGACACCCTGTACGGCTCGGCCGCCTATATGCCGATGGCCGACGGCGCCCGTTACGAGGTCTGGATCACCCAGTCGGGTCTGGTCGCCCGCCCCGTCAACGACGTCGCACGCAACGCCTCCGCCGGCGGCTGGACGGTGGCGAACTAGGCCGCGATCCAGTCTGGTCTAAACCTGCCCCAGGGTGCGCAGCTTGGCGCGCGGGTGGATCTCGTTCTGACTCATCACCACCGTCTGCCCGCGGAAGCGCTCGATGATCGAGCGGACATAGGGGCGGGTCTGGGGTCCGGTCAGCAGGACGGGATTTTCGCCTGACATGGCGATCCGTTCGAAGGTCTCGCGCACGGATCGGATGAAGTCCTGAAGCCGTGACGGCGCCATGGCCAGTTGCTTGTCCTCGCCGCCGCCGACCAGGCTCTCGGCGAAGGCGCTCTCCCACTCCGGCGACAGGGTGACAATGGGCAGGGCGCCGTCGCCGCCCTGGTGCTGCCAGCACAGCTGGCGGGCCAGGCGGGCGCGGACGTGTTCGACCAGGGTGGTGACGCTCGTGCTGTGGGGCGCCGCCTCGGCCAGGCCCTCCAGGATCGCCGGCAGGTCGCGGATCGAGACCTTTTCGCGCAGCAGGGCCTGCAGCACGCGCTGCAGGGTGGTGACGGTGACGACGCTGGGGATCAGTTCCTCGACCAGCTTCTTCTCCTCGACCCCCAGTTCCTTCAGCAGCTTCTGCACCTCGCTGTAGGACAGCAGGTCGGCCATGTTTTCCTTCAGGATCTCCGTCAGGTGGGTCGTCAGCACCGTCGAGGGATCGACCAGGGTGTAGCCGTGGAAGGTCGCTTCCTCGCGCAGGTTCTCGTTGATCCAGGTGGCCGGCAGGCCGAAGGCGGGCTCGCGCATGTGTTCGCCCGGCAGCTCCACCTGGCGGCCGGCGGGGTCCATCGCCATCAGATGGCCCAGACGCACTTCGCCTGCGCCGGCGTCCATCTCCTTGATGCGGATGGCGTAGCCCTGGGTCGGCAGGCGCATATTGTCGAGGATGCGCACCTGCGGGATGACGAAGCCGTATTCCTGGGCCAGCGACCGGCGCAGGGCCTTGATCTGGTCGGTCAGGCGACGCCCCTCCAGATCATTGATCAGGCTGAGCAACGAATAGCCCAGCTCGATCTTCACCTCGTCGATGGTCAGGATGCTGGAGATCGGCTCTTCGACCTCCTCCTTGGGCTTGGCCGCTGCGGCGGCGATCTCGTCCTCCGTCGGCTGCGGCTTCAGCCGGCTGCGTCCCAGTTTCCAGGCCATGAAGCCCGAACCGATGGCCAGGGCGGCGAAGGGGATCAGCGGCATGCCGGGGATCAGGCCGATCAGGCCGGCGGCGCCGGACACAACGCCCAGCGACACCGGGTTGGTGGCCAGCTGGGTCACCATGGCCTTGTCCGCCGTACCCTCGACGCCCGCCTTGGACACCAGGAAGCCGGCGGCGATCGAGATGATGATGGCCGGCACCTGCGTCACCAGACCGTCGCCGATGGTCAGCTGCACATAGGTGTTGGCGGCCTCCATCGCCGGCATGCCGTGTGTCAGGGTTCCGATCAGGACGCCGCCGATGGCGTTGATGAAGGTGATGATCAGACCGGCCACGGCGTCGCCGCGCACGAACTTGGACGCGCCGTCCATGGCGCCGAAGAAGGTCGATTCCTGCTCCAGCTCCTTGCGGCGCAGCTTGGCCTGATCCTCGGTGATCAGGCCCGACGACAGATCGGCGTCGATCGCCATCTGCTTGCCCGGCATGGAGTCCAGGGTGAAGCGGGCCGAGACCTCGGCGATCCGGGTCGAACCCTTGGTGATGACGACGAAGTTCACCACCAGGATGATGGCGAAGATGATCACCCCGATGATGAAGTTGCCGCCCATCATCAGCTGGCCGAAGGCGTTGATGACCTGACCCGCCGCGTCGTGGCCTTCCTGGCCGTGGGTCAGGATCAGGCGCGTCGAAGCCAGGTTCAGGCCAAGGCGGAACAGGGTCGAGACCAGCAGCACGGTCGGGAAGATGGCGAAGTCCAGCGGCCGCTTCATCATCACGGCCGTCATCAGGATCAGCACGCTGGACACCAGCGAGATCGCCAGCAGCAGGTCCAGAAGCATCTTCGGGACCGGCAGGATCAGCAGCATGATCACGCCGATCACGCCGACGGCCATCAGCACTTCGCCGCGGTTGACCCAGCCCAGGACGTCGCGCCCGGTGGGGCGCGCCATGCCGTCCTTCATCATCATGGGCGTATCAGTCACGGCCCAGCGCCTTCAGGGCGCGGCGGGTCGCCTCGGCGATCACGGCGTCGCGCTGATCGTCGGTCGCCTCGGTCGCGCCGGTGAAATAGGCGGCGACGATGACCGGCGAACCGCTCAGCGGCGTCAGCATGGCGATGTCGTTGGCCGTGCCGTTGGCGCCGGTCCCGGTCTTGTGGGCCACGGTCCAGCCTTCGGGCGCAGCGGCCTTGATCCGGTTCGGGCCGGTTGGCGAGGCCGTCAGCCAGCCGTGCAGCAGGGCGTCGTTCTCCGGCGTCAGCCGCTCGCTGAAGGCCATCTCGCGGATATTGGCCAACGTCTGCTCGGGCAGGCAGGTGTCGCGCGGGTCGTTGGGCAGGGCGGTGTTCAGGTCCGGCTCCAGGCGCGAAATCACGGTGGTGGTGTCGCCGAAGGTCGGCCACCACGAACGCCATACGGCGATTCCGCCCATTTCGCGGATCAGGATGTTGGCGGCCGGATTGTCGCTGACCTCCACCGTCGCCTGCATCAGTTCGCGGATCGTCAGCGTACGGCCCACGGCCTTTTCGGTCACAGGCGCATGGGGGACGATATCGGCGCGGGTGACGGCGACGGCGCGATCCAGGCTCTCCTCGTCGCGCTGCACCCGCTCCAGGGTGGCGGCGGCCAGAAAGGCCTTGAACGTCGAGCAGAAGGCGAACCGCTCCTGGCCGCGCCACAGCACGCGTCGGCCGCTGGCGACGTCCAGGGCCGCGACGCCGAGCCGGCCGCCGTGACGCGCTTCAAGATCGTTCAGGAAGAAGTCCGGCGCCTTTTCGGCCGGGATCTCGTCCTGTGTGCGCGGCGTGCAGGCGGCCAGGCCCAGCGCACCGGCGCCGGCGATCAGCTTTCGTCTGTCCACACCGCGCCCCATGCTCAGGCTGCGTAGCCCGAGGCGGAGACGCCCGACTGGGGCGCCGGGATGGTCGTGCCCTCGTCGGCGTATTCGTTCAGCTTGTTGCGCAGGGTGCGGATCGAGATGCCCAGGATGTTGGCCGCATGGGTGCGGTTGCCCAGGCAGTGGGTCAGGGTGTCCAGGATCAGGGTCTTTTCCATCGCCGCCACCGTCTGACCGACGAAGCTGCGCGTCACCGCATCGGCCGCCTGGGCCGCCCGCGCCGCGACGCCGCCGCCGTAGGGGTTTTCCTGACCCGTCGAGGCCGCGCCCATCATGCCCGAAGCCGGGGTCAGGGGCTGACCGTCCGGCAGGCGGATGGCGTCGACGTCGATCTCCGGCCCGGTCGCCAGCAGCACTGCCCGGTGCATGGCGTTTTCCAGCTCACGGACGTTGCCGGGCCAGCGGTGGGCGCTGATGGCTTGGCGTGCGCGCGCCGAGATCGGCCGAACCGGCACGCCGTTGGCGGCGGCGTATTTCTTGATGAAATGCTCGGCCAGAACCCCGATGTCGCCCGGCCGCTCGCGCAGGGCCGGCAGGCGCAGATTGACGACGTTCAGCCGGTACAGCAGGTCTTCGCGGAACGTGCCTTCCGACACGGCGCGGGCCAGGTCGCGGTTGGACGTGGCGATGATGCGGATATTGACCGACACCGGCTTGGAGCCGCCGACGCGGTCGATGACCCGTTCCTGGATCGCGCGCAGCAGCTTGGCCTGCAGCCGGGCGTCCATTTCGCTGATTTCGTCCAGCAGCAGGGTGCCGCCATCGGCCTCTTCGAACTTGCCGATCCGGCGCGCGACGGCGCCGGTGAAGGCGCCCTTCTCGTGCCCGAACAGTTCGGATTCCAGCAGATTGTCGGGAATGGCGGCGCAGTTGACGCTGATGAAGGGACGTTCCGACCGGCGCGAATTGTCGTGCATGTAGCGCGCCATCACCTCCTTGCCGACGCCGCTTTCGCCGGTGATCAGGATCGAGGCTTCCGAGCGCGCCACCTGGTCGGCCAGTTGCAACACCGCCTTCATCGACGGGTCGGCCGAGATCATCGGCTTCTCGTCGTCGGCGACAGCGGCCAGGACGGCGGCGATCAGTTCCGCGTCGGGCGGCAGGGGGATGAACTCCTTGGCCCCGGCCTTGATCGCCGCCGCAGCCTCACGCGCATCGGCGTCGACGCCGAAGGCCACCACCGGCACCGTAATCCGTTCGGCCTCGTTCGCGGCGATCAGGGCCGCGATGTCGAGCTGGTAATCGACCATCAGCAGGTCGGCGCCCTGCCCTCGTCGCAACTGCTCGGTCGCCTGATCCGCGCGCTCGACGTGGCTGACCTTGGCGCCGTGCGCCATGGCCATCTTCACCGCCGAAGCGAGCTGTCCGCTCAGTCTGCCTACCACCAGAAGACGCATTGTTCTTCTCCTCTAAACTTTCATCCGGGTCGCCGTTGTTCAGCCGCGCAGAACCTGCGCGGCGTCGCTTCAGCCCCCCGAGTCCTCGGTCTTGATGATTTCCGTCATGGTCACGCCCAGCCGGTCGTCGACGACGACGACCTCGCCACGCGCGATCAGACGGTTGTTGACGAAGATGTCGATGGCCTCGCCGACCTTGCGGTCCAGCTCCAGCACCGACCCCTTGTTCAGTTTCAGCAGCTGGGCCACCGACATGTGCGACTTGCCCAGCACGGCCGAGATGTTCACCGGCACCTCGAAGACCGTGGCCAGGTCGGCGGCGGTCTTGTCGCCATGATCATCGACCACGGCCAGGGCGGTGGAGTCCGGGAACTCCTCGAGCGAAAGATCGTCGGAGGCCATCAGAAATCACTCCGGTCAGTATTGATAGGGGGTTCGGCGTGCCCGGCCTCGGCGGCCAGGGCGGCGGTCAGAGCTTCGGCCACGCGTGTGGCCGAGCCTTCCGGATCGTGGTCGGCGCGGCCGTCGGCCCATTCCAGCTGGAAGGCCGCAACTCCCATGCCCGGCTCGTCGCGGAAGGCGACGACGCCGTTGAAACCGCTGTCGGCGCAGGCGCTCTCGATCTGGGCGCGGCCTTCGTCGTCCAGACCGGCCGCGCGCACGACCAGACGCGGCGAGGCGTCGATCTCCTGGGCCAGCGCCTCAAGGGCGGCGCGCAAGGGGGCCTGGGGGAAACGCTCCAGCGCCGCGCCGCCGATGGCCCGGGCGGCCGCCAGGGCCAGGTCGGCCGACTGTTCACGATGCGTCTGGGCCACGTTCCTCAGCGAGGGCAAGGCCGCCGCCACGCCCTGGGCGATATTGGTCAGAGCCATGGCCCGGATGTTCTCGATCTCGTTCAGCGCCTGCTGGCGCGCCTCCAGCTGCGCATGGGCGACCAGGGCGTCCACCTCGGCCGGCAGATAGCTGCGCTTGGTCGGCTTCCAGGCGCTTTCGCGCACCACCGAACCGTCGGCGTCGAACTCGGTATCGAAGGCGAAGGGAGTGCTCATGTCAGTAGATCAACTCGTCGTCGGTGCCCTGGCCGGCCAGCATGATCTCGCCGCGGGCGGCCAGATCCTTGGCCACCTGCACCATGGCCATCTGAGCGGTGTCGACGTCCTTCAGCCGGACCGGCCCCATGGATTCCATGTCTTCGCGCATGATCTTGGAGGCCCGTTCGGACATGTTGGAGAAGAACATCTCGCGCAGTGGCTCGGAGGCGCCCTTCAGGGCCAGGCCCAGGGAGTCCTTGTCCACCGCCCGCAGCAGCGTCTGCACGCCGCCGGGGTCCAGCTTGGACAGATCCTCGAACACGAACATCAGGGCGCGGATCCGTTCGGCGGATTCGCGGCTGCGTTCTTCCAGGGCGCCGATGAAGCGCGCCTCGGTTTGGCGATCGAAACTGTTGAAGATGTCGGCCATCATCTCGTGGCTGTCGCGCTTGGAGGTGCGCGCCAGGTTCGACATGAATTCGGTCCGCAGCGTCGCCTCGATCTTGTCCAGAATCTCGCGCTGCACCGGCTCCATGCGCAGCATCCGCTGCACGCATTCCAGGGCGAAATCTTCCGGCAGTGCGGTCAGCACGCGGGCGGCGTGGTCCGAACGCACCTTGGACAGGATGACGGCGACGGTCTGCGGGTATTCGTTCTTCAGATAGTTGGCGAGAACCGCCTCGTTCACATTGCCCAGCTTGTCCCACATGGTCCGGCCGGCCGGACCCCGGATTTCCTCCATCAGGCCATCGACGCGGTCCTTGGGCAGGAAGGCGGCCAGCAACCTCTGGGTCTGTTCATAACTGCCCATGACCGAGCCCGAGCCGGCCAGGCCCGAGACGAATTCGATCATCAGGGCCTCGACCGCCTCGGCGGTGACATTGCCCAGGGTGGCCATGGCCTGGGAGATCTCCTTGACCTCCTCGTCGTCCAGCCGTTCCCACAGGGCGGTGTGCTCCTCGCCCAGAGCCAGCAGGATGACGGCCGCCTTTTCAGGCCCCGTCAGCTTGTTGGGATCGTCGATCGACAGCTTCTTGGTCACGAGCTTGGCCATCAGCCTTCGGCCACCCAGTTGCGCAGGATCCCGGCGGCCTCATCCGGGTGCGCCTGGACGAAATCCGCGACCTTCTTGACCGAAGACGCCTTCACCTGACCCTCGATACGGGCGATGTCGATCTTCTGATCCATTTCGTTCGGGGCCGGCAATTGCACCAGCTGGGGCTGACCGTCGGCGCCGATGACGGTCGTCGTCACCGTGGCCACGGGCAGGCCGGCGGGGGCTGCGGCCACAGCCCCAGGCGCCGCGCCGCCCGCCGTTTTCAAAAGCGGACGCAGCACGAAGAAGATCAGCAGCAACGCCACGACGGCCAGGATGCCCAGTTCGATCAGACGCATCACGTCGGTGCGGGAGAAGTCCAGCAGCGACGACTTGCCTTCCAGACCGCCGGCGATGCCGGTGTCGTGGTTGAAGCGGACATTGATCACCTCGATCTTGTCGCCCCGCGCCTCGTCGATGCCTGCGGCGGCGGCGACCAGGGACTTGATCTGGGCGATCTCCTCGGCGGTTCTCGGCGCATAGGTCGGCTCGCCCTTGCCGTCTGCGGCCGGGGTCCACTTGCCATCGACAGCGACGGCGACGGCGAGTTTCTTGACCTCGCCCGGCTCCTTGGTCGTCGTGGTGGTGGTGTTCGAGATCTCGTAATTTGTCGTCTCGGCGTTTTCCGCACTGGTCGCGCCGGCCGGCGTGGTGGCAGGCGGCGCGCCGCCGGGGATGTTGTTGGCGGCCGTCACGCCGCCGTCGTTCTGGCCCGTGGTGTCCGAGGATTGCGAGCCATTGGCGGTGGTCGAGCGCACGACCTGACCGTCGGGATCGAACTTCTGCTCCTGGGTAGTGGAGCGGCTCTGATCGATGTCGGCCGTGACCTGGACGCGCGCGGCGCCGATGCCGACCACGCCTTCGACGATATCCTTGATCCGCGACTGCAGCTGGGCCTCGGTATTGCCCTTGGTCTCGGCGGCGGAGGCGGACGAGAAGGTTCCGTCATCGGACCCGGCCGCCAGGGTGCGGTTGTTCTGATCGGCGACGGTGACGCGGTCAGGCTTCAGGTTCGGCACGGACGAGGCCACCAGGTTGCGGATCGCCCGCACCTGGTCAGGCGTCAGATCCCGACCGCCCAGCCCGACCAGAACGGCCGCTGTGGGATCTCCGGCCGCAGCGGTGAACATCTCGCGACGCGGCATGGTGATGTGGACGCGAGCGGCGGTGATGCCGCGCATGGACATGATGGTGCGCGACAGTTCGCCCTGCAGGGCGCGCTGCTCGTTCAGCTGTTGCTGGAACTCGGTCTGGCCCAGCACCGACTGGTTGTCGAAGATTTCGTAGCCGACCGACCCCGAGGTCACGAGGCCCTTTCCTGCAATCAGCATCCGCGCGGTGCCGACGTCGTCCCGGTTCACCATCACGGTCGAACCGTCGCCCTTGGAGGTGTATTTGATGCCGGCCTGTTGCAGGGCCGTGGTGATCTCGCCGGCCTCGCGCAGATCCAGATTGGAATACAGCAGGGCGTCCGGCGCCTGACCCATGCGCAGCATGACGGCCACCAGCACGGCGGTCACGCCTGCGGCGACGCCGAGGACTGCCGCCAGACGGCCGATCCCGAACTTCTGCAACGCCGCTGTAAAGCCGCCCACGCGTTCCCGCCCCAAACTCGCGGGAGACACTGACGCCCCGCTAGGCAGAAAATGCCGCCTGGATGGTAAACGTCACGTTAAGAGACGTTTACGGGGTCACCGCCGGCTCGCCGCTCGGCCATCGGGAGCGGCCGGCTTCTCCAGCTCCGGCAGCACCGCGGGCGCGCCCGACGGCAACGCCGCGTCGGGATTCCTCAGCCAGGCGGCGACGTCCCGGTAAACGATCTCGGCGTCCAGATCGCGGTTCAGCAGATGCCAGCCGTTCGGATACCAGGCCGTCTTCAGGGCGCCGCCGTCAGCCAGCGCCCGCTCCAGGGCCAGACGCATCGGCCCCCGCTTCACGATCTCGTCGTGCGCGCCATACATCAGCACGGCGTCGCCCCGGATGCGGCCCAGGCTGCGCGACGCCGTCTCCATCAGATCGACCAGGCCATAGACGGTGTCGAACCGGGTCGCGAGAATGTTCATCGGATCACGCCCGTTGCGGATCAGCTCCAGCGTATTGCTGGAGGCGTGGATGTCGCGGGTGATGAACTCGGGCGGCTCCAGCGCCACATCGCCGAGCGCGCGCGCCGCGATATTCAGGGCCGCGCTGTTCAGCGGCCCCTGGGTCGACCACCCCCAGACCCCCGGCGCCAGCAGCACCAGCCGGTCGGCGTCCGGCGGATTGTCTGAACCGAAGGCGGCCGCCGCCACCGATCCGCCCATGCTCTCGCCCACCACGGCGATGACGGCGTCGGGATAGCGGGCGCGGGCCAGGGCCGTGACCTCGCGCAGGTCGTCGGTCATCCGCTGCTGTCCAGCCCACACGCCCCGTCCCGGCGCCGCGCCGAAGCCGCGTTGGTCATAGGCCCAGGTCTCTATCCCCTGCTCGGCCCACCACGGCCCCGCCAGACGGAAGCTGGCGTCGTGGTCGTTCATGCCGTGCAGGGCCACGATCACCGCCCAGGGCGCCCGATCGGTCGGCCCCCAGCGCAGATAGGGCAGCCGCGCCCCGTCCGACATGACCAGGGCGCGATCCTCGACGTGAGCGCCGGCGAAGTCCGGCGGCGGCGTCAGCGGCGGCTGGATGTGGGGCGCGGCGCAGGCGGACGCTCCCAAGGTCAGAGCGATGGCGGCGGCGGGGAAGGCGGCTTTCATGCGCGCATCCTTGCGGGGGGCGTCAGGATCGAACGCACCCGTTCCCGCAGATAGGGAACCACCTCATCCTCGAACCAGGGGTTCTTTCTCAGCCAGGCCGTGTTGCGCCAGGACGGATGCGGCAGGGCCAGAATGTCCGGCGCATAGTCCCGCCACGCGCGCACCGTCTCCGTCATGTTCCGCTTCGCCCGCTCGCTCAGCGCCCAGGCCTGGGCGTAGCCGCCGACCAGCAGGGTCAGCTCCATCTGCGGCAGGGCCTCCAACAAGGACGGCCGCCACAGGTCGGCGCACCGGCTCGGCGGCGGATGGTCGCCCCCTTTCGGGGCCGTGCCCGGATAGCAGAAGGCCTGGGCCGCCACGCCGATGCGGCGGTCGGCGTAGAAGCTGTCGTAGTCCACGCCCATCCAGTCGCGCAGCCGGTCGCCCGACGGGTCGGTGAACGGCAGGCCGCTTTCATGCACCCGCCGCCCCGGCGCCTGGCCGCAGATCAGCAGCCGCGTCTCGGGAAAGACCCGCACCACCGGGCGCGGCGTATGCGGCAGCACGCCCGCACAGGCGCGGCAGGCGCGGATGTCGCTCAGGACTGCATCGAGATCAGTCGTCATCATCCTCGACGACCGGCGGACGGCGGCTCAGCGCCAGGGCCGTCTCTTCCTCGGTCGGCTGGCGCAGACGCGTCACCCCTCGGAAATTGTCCGGATCGACCGGCTTGCCCTTCTTGGTGATGGTCAGCTTGCCCTGGCGCATCAGGCTCAGGGCGAGGGCGCGCACCTTGGGCAGCATGCGCTGCCACTGCTCCGGCTGTAGCTCTTTGGCCACTTCAGCCGGCTCGATGCTCTTGCCGGGCTCCAGCCCGGCGATTTTGTTCAGGATTGCGGTTTCGATCGGATCGCTCATTGCGCCTATATGCTGCACAGCGAGACCAGAAGTAAGGCCGAGTCGTCATGCCGAAGAAAATCACCGTCACCGAGGGCGAATTCGCCGGCTGGCAGACCTATGACCTCCACGACACCTTCGACGTCGTGGTGGGGCCCTTCTACGGCAAGCTCGATCCTGACGGTCACATGCGCTGCGCCTTCCGCGCCGAGCAGAAGCACATGAACGCCGGCGGGCGGATGCATGGCGGATGCCTGATGACCTTCGCCGACATCGCCATGTTCCAGATCGCCTATCAGGAGATGGAGGGCGCCTCGGGCGTCACGGTCCAGCTGGACTCCACCTTCATCGACGGCGCCTATGTCGGCGAACTGATCGAGGCGACCGGCCAGGTCACCAAGGCGGGCAAGAGCCTGATCTTCGTGCGCGGCCAGATCAACACGGGGGAACGGCTGCTGATGACCTTCTCGGGCGTGATCCGCAAGTTCACGCCGCGCGGTTGAGCCGCACGATCAGGGCCATCAGCAGGGCGAAGCCGGCGGCGGGCCAGAGGGCCGCCAGTCCCAGACGGCCGAAGGTCAGGGCGCCCAGCACCGCCCCGAAGCTCAGCCCTGCCCACAGGGTCAGATAGGCCTTGTAGGCGTATCGGTCTCCGCCCTTTACAGCGCCTGCCAGGGCCTGCCCCAGCTTGACCAGGGTTCCGGTCATATAGGTCAGGCTGACCCCGACCTCTCCGTTCCTCAGGAAGACCGAGTTCTCGGCGCCCATGGCCATGACCATCAGGCCGACGGCGGCGGGCGTCAGCCCCGCGCCGGCCGCAGCGGCGGCCAGCGCCAGCAGCAAGGCCTCGAACATCAGCACCCGACTACGCGAGCGTACGTCCTCGCCGCCCGCGACCAGGGCGCCGGCGAAGGATCCCAGGACGAACAGGCCGAGTATGGCGGCCAGATGCGCCGCCGCCGGCCACTGTCCCTCGGCCACGCTGGCGGCGAACCGGGTGGAGTTCCCGCTCATGAAGGAGACGAAGACGCCGCCCAGATGCAGAAAGCCCAGACTGTCCACATAGCCCGCCAACCCCGCCAGCAGCAGGGCCAGCCAACGGTCCGAAGGCGTCAGCAACCGCAAGGCCGTTCAGACCCCGGCCTTGGCCGCCGGTCGGTCTCGGCAGGCGTCGAACCAGCGGTGCAGGTTCTCGAACTCGGCCGGGGGGCGATAGCGAACCATCCGCGCGAAATCCAGGCCGACCACCGCGACGATGTCGGCGATGGTGAACCGGTCCAGGGCGATGAACTCCCGCTCGGCCAGATGCCGGTCCAGGGTCTTCATGAACCGTTCCGCCGACAGCCGGTTGTAGTCGGCCACCTGGGGAATCTGCACCGCCTCCAGCGCCGCCAGGGCCGGATGCGAGTGGCGCACGTTCAGCATGATCGGGTTGGACAGATAGAATTCGCACCGGCGGGTCCACATCTCGACCACCGCCTGTTCGCGCGCATCGCGACCGAACAGATTGGGCTCCGGATACAGGGCCTCCAGGTAGCGGCCGATGGCCACGGATTCCGAAATGGTCGTGCCGTCGTCCAGCTCCAGCGCCGGCAGGTGGGGCACCCCGACCTTGTCGCGATATTCCGGCTTCTTGTGATCACCCGTCAGAATGTCGATCTCGACCAGTTCGACGTCCTCGACGCCCTTCTCGGCCATGACCCAGCGGACCCGGCGCGGATTGGGCGCGCGGTGCGAGGTGTAGAGCTTCATCGGACGCCTCCGTTCTTTTGAAAAACCTACTGCCCGAACACCGCCGCTGGCAAGGCGCCGACGACGGCCGCGCTCATCAGGGTGGCCATGAAGCCGGCGAACAGGGCCTTCCAGATCAGGCTCAGCACCTCGTGCCGGCGTTCAGGCATCAGCACCGACAGACCGGTCACGGTGATGCCGACCGAGCCGATATTGGCGAAGCCGCACAGGGCGTAGGTCATCAGCATCCGCGTCCGCTCGCTCATCGCCTCGGCCGGCAGCTTGCCCAGATTGATGAAGGCCACGAACTCGGTCAGGGTCAGTTTGACGCCCAGCAGCCAGCCGCCTAGGGCCGCCTCGCGCGCCTCGATCCCGATCAGCCAGGCGAAGGGGGTGAACAGGACGCCCAGGATCCGCTCGACCGTCAGCGGCTCGCCGAAGATGATGATGCCGCCCAGCATCAGGTTGACCAGGGCCACCAGGGCCACGAAGACGATCAGCACGGCCGAGATGTTCAGCACCACCATCAGGCCGTCCGACGTGCCCTTGGAGATGGCGTCGATGGCGCTGTCATACTTCAGGGCCGAGTCATAGCTGATCGACTGGATGGCCTCCTTGTCCGGCTCGGGCACGATGATCCGCGCCAGCAGCACCCCGGCCGGGGCCGAGACGATGGAGGCGACCAGGACGTGGCCGGCGGCGTTGGGCAGGGTCTGCGACAGGATGCTGGCGTAGGCGACCATGGTCGAACCGGCCACGGTCGCCAGGCCCACGGTCATCATCAGGAAGATCTCGGACCGGCTCAGCTTGTCCAGATAGGCCTTGATGACGATGGGGCTCTCGATCGTGCCCAGGAAGATGTTGGCCGCCACAGCCAGGGCCGAGGCGCCGCCCAGGCCCATGGTGCGCTGGAACAGCAGGCCGAAGCCGCGGATCAACCACTTCAGGATCTTCCAGTGCCACAACAGGGCCGACAGCGCCGAGATCACCATGATCAGCGGCAGGACGTTGAAGGCGAAGGTGAACAGCGCCCCCTCGTTCTGAACCGCATAGGGCTGGTCCCCGCCGGCCAGATAGCCGAACACGAACCGCGTCCCCTGGGCCGTCGCAACCGCCAGCCCGTCGATGGCGCCCGTCACCGCCGCCAGCACCGTGCGCGACCCCGGGATGCCGAACAGCGCCAGCACCAGCCCGGCCTGAACCGCCACGGCGCCCAGGGCCAGCTTCCAAGGAAAGACCCGGCGGTTCTCTGAAATCGCCCAGCACAGGGTGATGATGACGACCAGGCCGAACAGGCTCTGGAGGTTCAGAAGGCTGAACATGAAAGATGGATCCCTGACCGGCCCGCGCCGGCTTCATCCGCTTCAAGGACAAAGTGACGCGGCTGACAAGGGGCGTGCGCGTATCAGGCGATCTTCAGCACACGGTCCAGACTGATCGCACCCGGCCCGCGCGCGATCAGATAGGCCAGCGGTCCGGCCCAAAGCAGGTGGACAGGCCAGCCGCCCGGCTCGACAAAGACCTGGATCACCAGGGTCATGAACAGCAGGCCCGCCGCCGCCGGCCGCGTCGCCAGACCCAGCACGATCAGGATCGGCGCCAGATGCTCGGCATAGGTCGCCAGATGCGCCGCCAGGTCAGCGGACAGCAGGGGCAGGCGGTATTCCTCGGCGAACAGGTAGCGCGTCGAAGGCGTGATCGTCAGCAGTCCCTCGACCTTGGTCCGTCCCGACAGGAAGAAGGGCGTGGCGACGCCCACGCGCAGCAACAGGGCGAGACCGGCCTCGGGTACGGCGGCGGTGATGCGTCGGTGAATATCCGCGATGCGGTTCATGATCGGTCCTTCTAGATTGAGGGTGAAGTGAAGACGCCGAGCGCGATGAGGTCGGCAAACAGAGCGGACAGATCCAGGCCGGGCGAGGCGGCCTGGGCCGCAGCCGCAGCGACGCCGAACGGCCGGTTGAGGCGGCAGGCGTCCAGAAAGACCCATTCCGCGCGACTCAACCGCCGCGCCTGTACCTCGGCGCCCGAGCGGTGCACCAGCAGGCCTTGCGCCTCGGCCCGCCATTCAAGAGACGCGTCCGGGGACGGATAGCGATGCGCGAGCCAGAGCGAGGGCGCCGTCCACTCGAACCAGAACAGCCGGACCGATGGGTGCAGAGCCGCCGTCGCCCCCGCCAGGGCGGGTCCGAGCGCGGCGGCCTCCCGCGCCTCTAACGGCGCCGCATCCTCCGCGAGATGGGCCTGGGTCCAGGCCCGGTCCAGCCGGGCGCAGGGCGCCAGATAGGTCATGTCCCGCGCCGGCTCGAAGCGGGCCAGCCAGTCGGGAAAGCCTGCGCCGTAGTCAACCAGGACCGGCCTATCGCCCGGCTGTTCTGCGACAAAGACGCTGGCGGCGGCGCGGAACCAGTCCTCGCCGACCATCTGCAACACGGTGGGATAGTTGGCTTCCAGGGCGTCGATCCGCCCCTTGATCGTCGTGTTGCGATAGACGGCCAGCGCCCCCAGCGTCCGGTCGCCCGGCTCCAGGTGCGGCCATAAAGGCTCCAGATCGCCGGTCAGCGCCCTGTCGAAAGCGGCGTGAAACCCGGTCACGCCACGGCCTCCACGGCGGTCATCGCTGCGGCGGCGCGCGCCTGTTCGATCAAAAGAACCGGAAATTCGGGAACATCGCCGTCGCGCTCGACCAGGGTCGGCCGAGGGCCGATGCGCGCGATCAGACGGTCATAGAGCGTCCAGACGGTCTCGGACACGGGGGCGTCGTGGCTGTCGATCAGCAGGGCCTCGCCCCAGACCGGATCGGGGCGATGACCCGCCAGATGGATTTCGCCCACCAGCTCGCCGGGTACGGCGTCCAGCCAGGCCTCGGCGGAGAAGCCCATGTTCGAGGCGCTGACATGGACGTTGTTGACGTCGATCAGCAGGCCGCACCCGGTCCGCCGGGCGATCTCGACCAGAAACTCGACCTCGTCCCACTCGTGGCCGGCCAGGGCCAGATAGGCGGACGGGTTCTCGATCAGCAGCCGTCGCCCCAGGGCCTGTTGCGCCTCGTCGACATGGTCGCACACCAGGTTCAGCATCTCGCGGCTGCGTGGGACGGGCAGGAGATCGGGATGATAGACGCCGCCCCGCCGCGACCAGGCCAGGTGTTCGGACACCACAAAGGGCTCGAACCGGTCGATCAGGGCGCGGAACCGGGCCAGATGGTCGCGATCCGGGCGTTCGTCGCCGGCCAGGGACAGGCCCACCCCGTGCAGCGACAGCGGGTGAACGGCGCGCACCGTCTCCAGCCAGCACAGGCGGGGGCCGCCCGCGACCATGTAGTTCTCGGGATGAACCTCGAACCACAGGCCGCGCTGGGCTCCGGCCGCCGGACAGGCCGCGGCCTCCGAATAATGCTGGGGCTTCAGGCCCAGTCCGGCGGTCGGAAGCGGGGGCATCAGCGGTTCGGGATCGGGGTCAGCGAACCGTTGCCCTTGGGCGTCTGGATCGTGGCGCAGGTGCCCTTGGCGACCAGTTTCCAGGCATTGCCCTGATAGTCGCGCACCGAGGTGCCGGCGCAGGTGGTGCCGGGCCCGGCGGCGCAGTCGTTCTGGCCAGCCTTGGCCACGCCATAGCATTTCTCCATGGCGTTTTCCTGCTGGGCCGTAGGCCGGTTCTGCGCGGCGGCGGCGTTGGCGCCCAGGGCCAGCAAGGCGCCGGCGCCGACCAGGATCTTGGCGGAGATATTCATGGGACGATTTCCTGTGTGACAGCCGTCCGGGGCGGAGCGGCCTGACAGCAGAGGTTTCGGTCCCGGCGCGGCGAAGGTTACGAGAAATATTTCGTCGTCGTCCGCCGCCGGGCGTGTAACCTTCGCCCCGTCCGGCGCGAATGGGATGCTGCGTGGTCGACAAGGAAGCCGAGCTCAAACGTCTGATGTTGCGGGGTCTCGACGGCGACCCCGTGGCCTGGCGCGCCCTGCTGACCGAAATGCGCGGCGCCCTGACCCCCTTCTTCAAACGTCGGCTGACCGGCTGCGAAGCCGATGCGGAGGATCTCGTGCAGGACTGCCTGATCGCCATTCACGCCAAGCGCGCGACCTATGACCGGTCGCTGCCCTTCACGGCCTGGGCCTATGCGATCGCGCGTTACAAGCTGATCGATCATTTCCGCCGCCAGGGCCGCCGTCACGACGTGCCGCTGGAGGAGGCGTCGGTCCTGCTGGCAGATCACACGGTCGAGGACGGCGTCGTCCGCCGGGATCTGAAGAAGGTCCTGTCCATCCTGCCGCTGCGCCAGCGCCGCCTCATCGAGGATGTCCGCGTCGGCGGTTTCAGCCTGGCCGAGGCCGCCCAACGCAACGGCTTTACCGAGGGCGCGGCCAAGGTCAGCGTCCACCGCTCCATGAAGACGCTGGTCGCCAGCGTGAACCCAAATGAAGACTGAAGACCTGATCGACGCCCTGGCCGCCGGTATAGAGCCCGTGCGCCCCGCCCGACTGGACCCGGCGCTGCTGGCCTGGGCCGGCGGCGCGGCTGCGGTGGCGGTCATCTTGTTGCTGGGGGCGCGGTCCGACCTGACCCAGGCGCTGCAGGCGCCCACGCCTTGGTTGAAGGCGATCTATACGGCCGCCCTGGCGCAGACGGCGATCTGGCTGGCGACGCGGCTGGGACGGCCCGGCCTGGACCCGCGGCCGGCCCTGTTCGCCTTGCTGGCTGTGGTCGGGATCGCCGTGGCGTGGGGCGGGATCGAGACGGTTCTAACGCCGCCGGGCCAACGGATGGCCGGCTGGCTGGGCCAGACCTGGGACATCTGCGGCCGCAACATCGTGCTGGTCTCGGCCTTCGCCGCGCCGCTGGTGTTTCTGTCGGCGCGGCGGCTGGCGCCGACACGGCCGACGACGGCCGGTCTGGCGCTGGGTCTGGCGACGGGCGGCATCGCCGCCACCGCCGATGGTCTGCTGCACTGTGGCGAGGCGACCGCCGCCTTCGTCGCCACCTGGTATACGCTGGGGGTCGCGGCCGCCGGCCTGATCGGCGCCGCCGTCGGCCGCTTCGCCCTGCGTTGGTGACGCCGCCTCAGGCCTGGCGGCGCACCAGCCGGCCGTAGGTCTCCATCAGGTCCAGCGACAGGGCGCCCGGCGTGAAGCGATAGTCGCCCACCTCGGCCACCGGCGTCACCTCGACGGCGGTGCCGGTCAGGAAGCACTCCGAGAAGTCCGACAGTTCTTCCGGCAGGATGTCGCGCACCACGACCTCGATCCCCTTGGCCTGGGCGATCTCGATCACCGTCTGGCGGGTGATGCCGTCCAGGATGTGCTCGACCTTGGGCGTGTGCAGCACGCCGTCCTTGACGAAGAAGACGTTGGCGCCGGTGGCTTCGGCCACATAGCCGCGCCAGTCCAGCATCAGGGCGTCGGCGAAGCCGTTCCGCTCGGCTGTGTTCTTGGACATGGTGCAGATCATGTACAGGCCGGCCGCCTTGGCGGTCGTCGGCGCCGTCCT
Organism: Brevundimonas sp. EAKA; assembly: GCF_000698025.1. NCBI lineage: Bacteria > Pseudomonadati > Pseudomonadota > Alphaproteobacteria > Caulobacterales > Caulobacteraceae > Brevundimonas > Brevundimonas sp. EAKA. The sequence continues at coordinate 55,297 of NZ_JMQR01000004.1, forward strand.
CGGATCGGGGCGACGCCACTTGGACCATTCCAGACGCAGGCCGCGCGCCTTGACCTCAGGGTCGAAATAGCTGGGCCAGTCCCAGACGGCCACCGCCAGATGGACCTTGTTGTTCAGGGCCGAAACACTGGTCTGTTCCGGGCCGAGATAGGCGACCGGGCGCACGTAGCAGTCCTGCAAGCCGTTTTTGGCGCAGGTTTCGTTACAGATGGCGTCGATTTCAGCGACGCTGTAAGGTATCTCGAAATCGAGCAGGTTCGCGGACCGCTTCAGGCGCTCCGAATGCGGCGTCAGCTTGAAGATTTCGCCGCCGTACATACGCTCACCCTCGAATACCGACGAGCCATAGTGGAGGGCATGGGTCAGAATATGCGTCTTCGTTTCCCGCCAGGGCACGAAATCGCCGTCAAACCAGATCCATCCATCACGATCGTCGAAAGGAACGAAGGCCATTGAAACACGTCTCCTGCAGAAGTCTGTCTGTTAGAGCTCCCCGAATCGCTCAGGTCAACGGCCGGGATCGGGAGAATTGCGGATGAGCATGGCCGAAACGCGCGCATATGGCCGCTCGGGTCCCATCGCCGGGCCGGGCGTGGGTCGCCATCTGCTGATCGTCGACGACGACGACCGCATCCGCGAACTGCTGAAGGAGTATCTGTCGCGCGAGGGTTACCGCGTCACCGGAGCCGCCCACGCGGCGGCGGCCAAGCGGATGATGGAGCTGATCGAGTTCGACCTGGTCGTGCTGGACGTGATGATGCCGGGCGAAAGCGGCCTGGACCTGACCTCCTGGGTTCGCGCCAAGGCCGAAACCTCCAAGACGCCGGTCCTGCTGCTGACCGCGCGCGGCGATCCCGAGGATCGGATCGAGGGGCTGTCGCGGGGCGCCGACGACTATATGTCCAAGCCGTTCGAACCGCGCGAACTCGTGCTGCGGATCGAGGCCATCCTGCGCCGCACGGGCGGCAAGCCCATCGGCCCGCGCGAGATCAAGCTGGGCACGGCCGTGTTCGACATGGAGCGGCTGGAGCTGATCCGCGACGGCGCGCCCCAGCGCCTGACCGAGGCCGAGGCCCAGTTGCTGAAGACCCTGGCGCTTCACGCCCACGCCCCGGTCGAACGCATGAGCCTGTCGCCCGACACGGCCGACATCACCGGCCGCGCCGTCGATGTTCAGGTCACCCGCTTGCGGCGCAAGCTGGAAGCCGACCCCAAGAACCCGCGCTATCTCCAGACCGTGCGCGGCGTCGGCTATATGCTCGCGCCCGACTGAGCCGGCGACGAACACCATGCGGCTGCTGCCCGCCTATCTGTGGCCGCGCTTTCTGAAGCGGCGCCTGCCGACCTCGCTCTGGGGGCGGTCGCTGCTGATCATCGTCCTGCCGGTGCTGGTCATGCAGGTGGTGGTGACCTGGATCTTCTTCGACGCCCACTGGCAGACCGTGACGGCGCGCCTGTCCGAGGGCCTGGCCGGCGATATCGCCTGGGCCGTTGAGAGCTATGAGGACGACCCCAGCCAACGCAATCTGGAGCGACTGGCCGATCGGGCCGAGCGATCCATGTCCCTGTCGATCGCGCTGCAGGAGGGCCGGACCCTGCCGACGGAACAGAGGCGCGGCCCCATCGGGGTGGTGGACCGCGTGCTGGACAAGGCGCTGGCGGCCCGACTGGACCGCCCCTACTGGTTCGACACCACCCGCTACCCCGCCTATGTCGACATCCAGGTGCAGGAGCCGCAGGGCGTGCTGCGCATCATCGCCCCGCGCGAGCGCGCCGTGGCCACCCAGGCCCACATCTTCGTGCTGTGGCTGACCATCGCCACCGTCCTGCTGATGGGGGTGGCGATCCTGTTCATCCGCAATCAGGTCCGCGCCATCGAACGCCTGGCCGACGCCGCCGAGGCCTTCGGCCGGGGCGAGACAGTGCCCCGGTTCAAGCCGCACGGCGCCCGCGAGGTTCGCGCCGCCGCCGTGGCCTTCCTGGCCATGCGCGACCGGATCCAGCGCCACATCGACCAGCGCACCGCCCTGCTCGCCTCGGTCAGCCACGACCTGCGCACCCCCCTGACCCGGCTCCGGCTGGAACTGGCCCTGGCCCCGCCGTTCAAGCGTCAGGCCGCCATGCGCGGCGACCTGGACGAGATGGAGCATATGATCGACGAATATCTGGACTTCGCCCGCGGCGAGGCCGGCGAACCGCCCCAACCGGTGTCGATCCTCGACCTGCTGAAGGCGGCGGGCGAAGACGCCAGGCGCGCCGGGGCCGAGGTCGAACTTTCGGTCGCCCAGGGCCTGACCGCCTCGCTTCGCCCGCTCGCCTTCAAGCGCGCCCTGGTCAACCTGGCCGGCAACGCCGCCTCTCACGGCGAGCATGTGCGTCTGTCGGCGCGGTCGCTGGCCTCGGGCGGGCTGGAGATCGCCGTCGAGGACGACGGCCCCGGCATTCCCGAAGATCTGTATGACGAGGCCTTCCGCCCCTTCTCCCGTCTGGACGAGTCCCGCAACCAGAACCGCAAGGGCGTCGGCCTGGGCCTGGCCATCGCCCGCGACGTGGCGCGCGGCCACGGCGGCGACGTCACCCTGGAGCGCAGCGACCTGGGCGGGCTGAAGGCGATCATCCGCGTGCCGGGCCAGGCGACCGTCGTTCCCGCCGCCTGACGGCGTATTTTTTGAACCAGGGCGCTGAAACGGGCGGACGGAGCGAGATTTGGATGTCCGGCGTCTAGCGGAACCGTGCAGGAAGGATCATCTTCATGCCGACAGGGCATGGAGACAAAACACGATGCGTAAACTCGCCTTCTTCGCCCCTTTGGCCGCGGCGCTCGCCGTCGCCGCCATGGCCCAGGCGCAAACCCCCACGGTCAACGTCACCGTCGGCCCCGAACTGCAACGTCAGATCGAGAAGCTCGGCGAACGTGAAGTCAACGAACAGATCGACGAATTGAAGGCTGAAGTCGGTCAGGCGCTGGAGCACCGCTATCCGGGCGCCACCGCCAATCTGGTCCTGGTCGACCTGAAGCCGAACCGCCCCACCTTCGAACAGATCCGCCAGACGCCGGGCCTGGACCCGATCCGCAGCGTGTCCATCGGCGGCGCGGCGATCAAGGGCGAGATCGTCACCGCCGACGGCCAGTCCCGGCCGGTGGACTTCTCCTACTTCTCGCCGAACATCCGCGACGTCTGGGGCTACGGCGTCTGGCATGACGCGGACCGCGCCTTCGGACGTCTGGGCGACCAGATCGAACAGGGCCGCTTCTGATCCCGCAGGCCTCTCTCCCGTTTCGCGACGGGAGAGAGGCGTCGGGTTTCAGCCCATCTCGCGGTTTCGCCGCACGGCCGCCGCGACCGTCTCGTCCAGCATCCGCGTCAGGCGGCCGTCCTTCGCCAGGGCGTCCAGCCCGGCGCGGGTCGAGCCGCCCGGCGAGGCGATACGGCCGATCAGGGCCTCCAGATCATCGTCGCCCATCGAATCCGCCGCCGACCGCAGGGTCGCTCGCGCCAGGACGTCGGCGGTCGCCGCGTCCAGGCCGCTGGCCTGACCCGCTCGGGCCAGGGCTTCGGTAAAGGCGTAGAAATAGGCCGCGCCCGACCCAGCCACCGCCGTGGCCGCATCCATCAGGGCCTCGTCCGCCAGAACGACCGTCTCGGCCATCGGCTCGAACAAGGCCCGTCCCAGCCCCTGGGCGCGATCATCCGCCGACCAGATCGAGGCCACGCCGCGCCCGCGCGACACCCCGGTCGTCGGCATCACGCGCACGATGGGCCAGCCGCCGATCCCCTCGGCCAGGGTGGGCGCCGTCACCCCCGCCATGACCGACAGGATCACGGCCTGATCGTTCAGGAAGGGCGCCAGGGGCGTCACCACCTCGCGCCAGATCGCCGGCTTGACCGCCAGCACGATCACACCCGCCTCCGTCAGGGCCTCCAGCGGTGGATTGATCCGCGCGCCCTGGGCCCGCGCCGCCTCGGCGGCGGGTTTTTCCGACGGACTGAGAATGATCAGATCGGCCGGCGCGACCGTCTCCGTCAGCAGCCAGCCTTCCAGAATGGCCGAGCCCAGCCGGCCGCAGCCCACCAGGACGACAGGTCCCCCGGACCGGACGGACCCCGCCATCAGGCGTTGCCGACGGTCTCGAACAGGCAGGCGTCGATGGCCTCCTGCGGCTTCTTGTTCCCACGCACCATGAAGTCGAACGCGGGGTAATAGCGATCCGCCGCCTCGATGGCCGCATCGATCATCGAGGCCGCCTGGGCCAGGGTCGGGCGCTCGCCCATCGGCAGGGCCAGCGAATGACGGAAGACGATCTCCCCGTCCTCGGCCCAGACCTCGAAATGCCCCATCCAGGTGCGTTGGTTGATCAGGCCGACCAGTTCATAGGCGGCCATCTTGCGGCTCTTGGCCACACGCAGATCCAGGGCGCAGCACAGCTGAAGGCAATCGCCCTCGGGCCGCCAGGCGAACCACAGCTCGTAATCCTTCCAGTCCCCCGCCAGGGCGAAGGCCAGGTCGCCGTCGTCGGTGCGGTCGAACGGGAGGTTCTCGGCCGTGAGGACATGCTCGACGACCTCAAGCGGGTCGAAGGGCGTGTCCATTTCCTCGGGCCGGGCGATGTCCATCAAGTCTCTCGATTCGCGCTGCGTCCGCGAGAATCGCGGCCGTTAACAGAGTGGTAAGCCTGTTCGCGGATTCGGCTCAACCGGCTGCGTCCCCGGGTTGAGTTCCATCTGTGGACGTTCCCGTCGCGAGCTTGCCGGAAGCCTTGGCGGCGGGCTTGCTGGCAGGTTTCTGGGCCGTCTTCAGTTCGGCGATCTCGGCCCGCAGGGCGGCGATCTCGTCCTTCAGCACATCGAATTCGTCGCGGCGGACCAGGTCCATCTCGGCGGCGATCCGGTCGGTCTGGGCGCGCCAGGCGGTCTTGGCCTCTTCTCCCGCCGCCTGGGCCAGGCCCATGGCGCCGGTGGTCAGTTTGGCGAACTCGTCCAGGATGGGATTGCGGGTCTGCATGGCGGTCTCCGACTTCAACGTCGTTAACGAAGCTTCACCGACTATGGTGAATGAAACCTTTCTTTCTGCTGCTTCGCGGACGCCATCAAGGCGTCGTGATCTTTCTTCACAGGCGACGCAGCCGGCGACGCTTGCTAAACCGCCCTTCTGAGACAGGCTTGCACAGGAACGCCCCTTGCCCTTTCCCGAATTCGATCCGGTCCTGATCCATCTCGGACCGCTTCCGATCCGCTGGTACGCCCTGGCCTATGTCGCCGGCATCGTCCTGGGCTGGTGGTACGCCGCCCGTCTGGTCAAGACCGAACGCCTGTGGGCGCCGGGCAAGCCGCCGATCAACACCACCCAGCTGGACGACCTGGTGCTGTGGATCGTGCTGGGCATCATCCTGGGCGGCCGCCTGGGCTACGCCCTGTTCTACAAGCCGATCATGTACGCCCAGTTGTTCACCGGCCAGACCCTGGGCGAGCGGTTCGAACTGTTCCAGCTCTGGACCGGCGGCATGAGCTTCCACGGCGGATTCCTGGGCGTCTGCCTGGCCATCTTCCTCTACGCCCGCGCCCAGAGGATCGACATGCTGCGCCTCGGCGACGTCATCGCCCCGGTCGTGCCCATCGGCCTGATGTTCGGCCGCCTGGCCAACTTCATCAACGGCGAGCTGTGGGGCCGCGAGACGACCGTCCCCTGGGCCGTGCGCTTCTGCAACGCCCGCATCCAGCAGATGTACGGCTTCTGTCCCGCCGGCGACGCCCCCCGCCACCCCAGCCAGCTCTATGAGGCGGGACTGGAGGGGATCGTCCTGCTGTCCATCCTGTCGCTGGGCATCTGGAAGTTCGATCTGCTGAAGAAGCCGGGCTATATCACCGGCCTGTTCCTGGTCGCCTACGGCGTCTGCCGCGCCGCGCTGGAGAATGTACGCGAGCCCGACTTCGGCATGCCCGACTTCCCCCTGGGCCTGACCATGGGGATGATGCTGTCCATCCCGATGATCCTGGTCGGCGGCTGGTTGATCTGGCGCGCCTGGAACCGGCCGCCCGTCCAGGCATGAGCGACGCCGAAACCCTGAAAACCCGTCTGGCGCGCGAGATCGCCCTGACGGGGCCGATGACGGTCGCCGACTATGTCACCCGCTGCCTGCATGATCCCAAGGGCGGCTATTACGCCTCGCGCCCTGCTCTGGGGGAAGGCGGCGACTTCATCACCGCGCCCCTGATCAGCCAGATGTTCGGCGAACTGATCGGCCTGTGGGCGGTCGAGACCTGGAACCGCCTGGGCGCGCCCGAACGGTTCCGTCTGGTCGAGGTCGGACCTGGCGACGGAACCCTGATGAGCGACGCCTTGCGCGCCGCCCGCCTGGTCCCCGGCTTCCTCGAGGCCTGCGACCTGATCCTGATCGAGCCCAGCGGCCCCTTGCGCCACCTCCAGGCCAAGGCCCTGGCCGGCGCCGACCTGTCGCCGCGCTGGGTGCGCGACCTGACGCGGATCGAGACCGACGCCCCGGTCATCCTGATCGCCAACGAGGTTCTGGACTGTCTGCCCGCACGCCAGTTCGTCCGCACCGATGGCGGCTGGGCCGAACGCCGCATCGGCGTCACCGACGACAACGACCTGATCTTCGGCCTGACCGCGATTTCGGGCGGGTTCGAAAAACCCGGCTTCGACATCGCGCCCGGCGAGGTGTTCGAGATTTCGGAACAGCAGGCGATCTTCGGCCGCGACCTGGCCGGGCTGCTGAAGGCCGCCTCGGGCGCCGCCCTGCTCATCGACTACGGCCGCGCCCGGCCCGAGGCCGGCGACACGCTTCAGGCCCTGCGCCGCCACCAGAAGGTCGATCCGCTGGACAGTCCCGGCGAGGCCGACCTGACCCAGTGGGCCGACTTTCCGCGCGTGCTGGAAGCCGCCGTCCGCGCCGGCGCCGATGTCACCGGTTGCCTGACCCAGGGCGAGTTCCTGAGACGGCTGGGGATCGAAGCGCGCGCTGAACGGTTGAAGGCGGGACGGCCCGACGCCGCCCCCGTGATCGACCGCCAACTGCATCGCCTGACCGCCGAGGACCAGATGGGAAGCCTGTTCAAGGCCGCCGCGATCTTCTCCCCCCGCACCCTGATCGTGCCGGGGTGGGACCTGTGAGCGACCCGGCCCCCATCACCCATCCGCTGCTGACCGCCGCCGGGTTCGACCACGGCTTCTTCACCCGCGCCGGCGGCGTCTCGACCGGCGTCTATGAAGGGCTGAACGCCGGCGTCGGTTCGAAGGATGATCCCGCATCCGTGGCCGAGAACCGCCGTCGCGTCGCCGCCCATTTCGGCGCCGACGTCAATCATCTGAACGGCTGCTACCAGATCCATTCCGCCGTCGCCCGCGTCGCCGACGGCCCCTGGCAGGGCGACCGGCCCGAGGGCGACGCCGTCGTCACCGCCGAACCCGACCTGTTGTGCTCGGTCCTGACCGCCGACTGCGCGCCTATTCTGCTGGCCGATCCCGAGACGCGGATCGTCGCCGCCGTCCACGCCGGCTGGAAGGGCGCCCTGGGCGGAGTGGTCCATTCGGCTGTCGCGGCCATGCAGGCCCTGGGCGCCGATCCCCGTCACATCCGCGCCGTCGTCGGTCCCTGCATCGCCCCCGCCAGCTATGAGGTCGGCCTCGACTTCCAGGACCGTTTCGCCCACCACGACCCGGGCAGCGAGCGCTTCTTCCACCCCGGCGAGACCGACGACAAACGCCGGTTCGACCTGCCCGGCTTCGTCCTGTGGCGCCTGCAACAGGCCGGCGTCGGCCAGGCCGTCTGGACCGGCCACGACACCTGCGCCGACGCGGCGCGCTTCTACTCCAACCGCCGGGCGTTCCAGCAGGGCGAACCGGACTTCGGCCGATTGATCAGCGTGATCGGGGTCTAGGCGCGCGCACGATACTTCTCCCTCCCCGTCCGGGGAGGGGCGTCGCGCAGCGACGGGGTGGGGG
>NZ_JMQR01000005.1:0-63051 GCF_000698025.1 Brevundimonas sp. EAKA
CTGCTGTGGTTCGGCTCCGCCGTCGTCTCCGACACTGCGTGTTTGTTGGTGGCCGCGCCCGCCGCCTCTTTCTCCGCTGACCGCCTCGCCATCCGGCGCGAGGACCGACACCTGACGGCCCTCTTCGGGCCAGCCTGGTCCGCCTACGCCGATCGCGTGGACCGCTGGTTTGGGCGGCGGATGCCGTCGCAATCACCTTAAGGCTGGCTTAAGCTTGGCCCGGCCTGTTGCGACAAAACGCAGCAGGAAACGACGATGGGAGACATCAAGAGGCCCGCGCCAACCACGGGAACGCTTGTCCGGTGCTGATGGGCCTCCTCATGAGCGGTGCGATCGCCGCCGCCGGGCAACCCACGGACGCCCAGGATAGCTGGCGCGTCTCCGGATCGGCGCGCGCGCGGGGAGAGACGCTGTCAGGCCAGTTTTGTCCGATGGCGGAGCCAAGCGACGCCGTCCTGACGACGCGGCTGACGCTGGCCGTCGAGCGGGATGTGGGTCACGTGACGTTCGGGCGAGGTGTTCGATTCGCGGGCGTTCGGGCAAGGTCCGCTGTCGTCGGTCGGCGTTGGCGAGGTCAATGCGCTGGAGTTGGTTCAGGCCTACGCCAAGATCCGTCTCGGCGCGCGACGTGAGCGGACACTGAAACTCGGCCGCTTCACCATGGATCTGGGTTCCAAGCGTTTCGTTTCTCGCCAGAATTTTCGCAACACCACCAACGCCTATACCGGCGCCCGTTTCGACACGCCCCTGGCCGACGGCGCGCTGACGGCCTTCTGGGTCATGCCGCAGGTGCGGTTGCCGGACGACAGGGCCGCCATCGAGGACAATCGGATCGCGTGGGATCGAGAGAGTTCCAACCTGCAGTTCGCCGGCCTGTTTTGGACTCGCGACCTCGGCCAGCGGCGGTCGCTCGACCTCTATGTCTACGGCCTGACCGAAAGCGATGACGCGGACCAGCAGACCCGAAACCGCCGGCTGGCGACGCCCGGCGTCCGTTGGCGCCATTCGCCGGCGGCCGGGGCGTGGGATGTCGAGGTCGAGGCGGCGGCCCAGGTCGGTCAGGTCCGGCGCTCGGCCTCGCCCGCAGACACCCAGGATGTGGATGTCAGGGCGGGCTTCATTCATCTGGAGGCGGGACGTACCTTCGCCCACGACTGGTCGCCGAGACTCGCCGCCCAGTTCGACAATGTCACGGGCGATGGGGGACGGGGCGACTATGGCCGGTTCGACACCCTGTACGGCGCACGCCGCTTCGAGTTCGGCCCCGCCGGTCTCTACGGCCCGGTCTCGCGCGCCAACCTCGTGTCGCCCGGCGTTCGCCTCGAGGTAAAGCCCGACCGCAAGCTGGACGGCTTCGTCGCGGTGCGGGGCCTGTGGTTGGAAGACGCGCGCGACAGTCTGGGCGCGACGGGGGTCATCGACCCGTCGAGCGACAGCGGCCGCTTTGGCGGAACTCAGATCGAGGCGCGGGTCCGCTACAAGCTGACCCCCGACGTCACTCTGGAGACCGGCGGCGCCCGGCTCTTCAAGGGCGGCGCCCTGACCGATGCCCCGAACGCGCCGGCGACCGCCGACACCACCTACGGCTATGTGGACGTGACCTATGCCTTCTGACAGAGTCCTCGCCCCATGTCGCTGACCATCGGCCTCCTGCTGGCGCTCAGCTTCCTCGTGTCCTTGCTGGCCCTCGCCTTTCTGATCTGGGCGGTGACGAACCGGCAGCTCCAACTACACCAGGGCCAGGCCTACACCGTCTTCACGCCCGGCGAGGCGGGCACGCCCGACGATGCGACGATGGCCGGCGAGGACACCCAGTCCGTCGGGCCGCATCACTATGACACCGAGCGCGAGGGCATCGATGCGGTCTCGCGCCGCCCCGTGATGATCCTGATCGGCAGCGGCATCACCTGGCTGGTCATCGGCTCCATTTTCGGCCTGATGGCCTCGCTGAAGCTGCACTGGCCGGACTGGCTGACGGACGTCGCGCCGCTGACCTTTGGCCGGGTCCGCACGCTTCATCTGAATCTCGTGATCTATGGCTGGCTGTCGATGACCGGCATCGGCGTGGCGCTCTGGATCGCCCCGCGCATCTTTCATACGGAGCTGCGACATCCCCGACTGCCTGTGATCGGGGCCGTGCTCTGGAACATCGCCGTGGCCTGCGGCGCTCTGGCGATCGCCTCGGGCTGGACGGATGGCGAGGAATGGCTGGAGATCCCCTGGCAGATCGATGGGCTGTTGGCCCTGGCCGGGGCCTTCTTCGTCTGGCCGCTTCTCCACACAGCACTACGGCGCAACGTGGACCACATCTATGTGACCGGTTGGTACTATCTCGGGGCGCTGTGCTGGTTCCCCATTCTGTTCTTCATCGCCAATCTGCCGGGCATCCATTCGGGCGTGCAGGAGGCGACGGTCAACTGGTGGTTCGCCCACAATGTCCTGGGGCTCTGGCTGACCCCGCTGGGCGTTGGCGCGGCCTATTATTTCATTCCCAAGATCATCGGCAAACCCATCTACTCCTACAGCCTGTCGCTGCTCGGCTTCTGGGCGCTCGCCTTGTTCTACAGTCAGGTCGGCATCCACCATCTGATCGGCGGTCCGGTGCCGACCTGGGTGGTGACCCTGTCGATCGTCCACAGTGTGATGATGTTCGTTCCGGTGATCGCCGTGGCCATCAACCAGCACGTCACGGTCGCCCGCAACCTGTGGGCCTTCAAGGCCTCGGTCCCTCTGCGGTTCATCTCGCTGGGGGCGGTCATGTATACCCTGGCGTCCTTCCAGGGGTCGATCGAAGCCTTGCGCACGATCAATACCGTGACCCACTTCACCCAATACACGGTCGGGCACGCCCATCTCGGCGCCTATGGTTTTGTGTCCTTCATACTGTTCGGCGCGGTCTACCACATGGGCCCGCGACTGACGGGACGGCAGTGGCCCGAACCGGCCCTGATCAAGGCCCATTTCTGGCTCGTGGTCATCGGCTTCGCCATCTACTTCTTCGCCCTGACCATCGGCGGCGTGCTGCAGGGTCTGGCCATGCTGGACGCGACGCGCGCCTTCGCCGACAGCGTCACCGTCCTGGCGCCCTATCTTGAGGCCCGGTCTGTCGGCGGCGGGCTGATGACCCTGGGTCACCTCATCTTCGCGGGCCATTTCATAGCCCTGCTGGCCAAGGGCCGCGCGCCCCAGGCCGGGGCCGTCCCCACCGACACCGTTCCGGCGACCACAGCATGAACCGCGTCATTCCTCTGGGCGTCCTCGCCCTCGCCATCCTGGCCTTCGCCACCCTGATGCTGGTCATCCTTCCCGGCATCCAGATCCGCGAGCAAGCGCCCACGCCGGGTCTGCTGCCCTACACGGAGGCGGAGCTTCGGGGACGGGCGGCCTATGTCTCCGAAGGCTGCGTCTATTGTCACAGCCAGCAGCCCCGCGCCCTGGACCAGGCGCCGGACAGCGAACGCGGCTGGGGCCGGGCCGCGGTGGCCTCCGACTATTTCTACGACCAGCCCCATCAACTGGGCACCATGCGCACCGGGCCGGATCTCCAGAATGTGGGCGCGCGACTGCCGAGCGAAGCCTGGCACATGACCCACCTCTATCAGCCGCGCGCGATCTACGACTGGAGCATCATGCCGGCCTATCCTTATCTGTTCGAGGTCAAGGACAAGGCGGCGCCGGGCGACGTTGTCGTTGCGCTGCCGGAACGCTATGCGCCCAAGGGCAAGGTCGTCGTGGCCAGACCGCAGGCGCGCGACCTCGTGGCCTATCTGCGCAGCCTGGACCGGACCTTCCCTGCCCCGCCCACGGCCGTCCGCGACGACGGATACAGCGAAAAGGGCGAGCCGAAATGATCCGCAAAAGGCCGCCTGACGCCCCTCGGCCCCGCGAACCGGACGAGGCCTTCGAACCCTACGAGGAATTCCGGCGCATTCCGCTGCCGGTCTACTGGATCGCCATCGCCCTGGCGATCTGGGGCGCGGTCACCTTGTGGGACAACGCCCAGGCGGTCAGCGTCGGGCGAGAAGAACGCGCCGAGCAGATCGAGGACATCCCCGCCCTCGCCTTGAACAGCGGCGCTCAGGTCTTCGAGGCGCGGTGTTCGACCTGCCATCAGCCCAACGCCGTGGGCGTGCGCAGCGCCATCCCGCCGCTGGCGGGATCCCGGTTCGTCGCCGCCGATCCGGCCGTCATCGTGCAGATCCTGCTGCATGGGATCGACGGCCCGATCGATGTCGGCGGCAAGGTCTTCGACGGCCATATGCCGAGCTTCGCAAGCGTGCTGTCCGACGCCCAATTGGCGCGGGTCGCCACCCATGTCCGCCAGACCTGGGGCGGCGATGACCAAGAGATCACGCCCGCCTTCGTGACGGCGCAGCGCGACCGCTTCCCCGGCCGCGGGGCCTGGCGCGGAGGCGAGGAGCTGGCTCGGGTCGTCGATCCCGGATTGGCGCCTCAACCTCCGGTCGGACCTGTCCGGATCTTCAGTTTCGACGATCCTGGCGTGATGCGTCTGGTCACAGAGGGCCGAGGCGAAGCCTGGGCCTGCGCCTCCTGTCACGGCGCCGCCGGCGAGGGCGGCGCCAACGTGCCCCGACTGGCAGGTCTGCCCGAGGGTTACATCGTCAAACAGCTGCAGGACTATGTCTCGGGCCGCCGTCGCAATGAGACCATGCAGACCGTCGCCGGCGCCCTGAGCGACGCCGACCGACGCGGCCTCGCGCGATACTATTCGGCCCTGCGCACGCCCTCCACAGCGCGGCCGGAGCTTGGCGGCGGACTGAAGCGTGGCGAGCAGCTGGCGCTGTATGGCGACTGGTCCAAGAACCTTCCCGCCTGTTTCAGTTGCCATGGCCCCTCGGGCTTCGGCGTGGCGCCGAACTTCCCCTCCCTGGCGGCCCAGCATCCCGCCTATACGGCCTCGCAGCTGGCCGCTTGGGTCGGGGGGCAGCGCGACAACTCTGACGTCCAGCTGATGAACGAGGTCGCACGCAATCTGTCCGACGCGGACCGACGCGCGATCGCCGACTATCTGGCGACCCTTCCGCCGGTGCCGGCCGCTTCCGATGATGAAAGGCGATGACCATGGATGACGACGCTCCGCCTCCCGCACCGCAGGATCGGCCCGCCAAGGGCCGGTTCGCCCGTGACGTGATCTATGCCGTCGGCGGCGGCTTCGCCCTGTTCGCCATCGCCGCCTACGCCTTTGACGCGGGCTGGCTGCGGGATCGCAAGGCTGGCGAGGCCGACGGCGACAGGAACGTCCACGCAGCCCTGTTCCAGCCGCCGCCGGACAGCGCCATCCCCGACGGGCCGGAAGGCGATGCGATCCGGCGCGGCCAGGCGATCTTCATGAACACCTCGGCCAATGCCTCGGATTTTGTCGGCAACAATCTTTCGTGCTCGAACTGCCACCTCGACGGCGGTCGACGGGCCAACTCGGCGCCCATGTGGGCCGCCTGGACCGTCTATCCCAAATACCGTTCCAAGAATAAGCAGATCAACACCATGGAAGATCGGGTGAAGGGCTGTTTCACCTATTCGATGAACGCCCAGCATTCGCCGACCGGCGGCCCGCCGCCGGCCGGTCACGACGTCTACAAGGACCTGCAAATCTATATGCACTGGCTCGCCACCGGAGCCCCGACGGGCCAAGACTTGGAGGGCGCCGGCTATCCGGAGCTTGAAAAGACCGCGGCGGGTTACGACCCGGCGCGCGGGAGCCGGGTCTACGCCGCCAACTGCGCGACCTGCCATGGTGCGGACGGCCAGGGGCAGTACGACCTGAATGGACGGCCGGTCTTCCCGGCGCTCTGGGGCCCGCGGTCCTATAACTGGGGCGCCGGCATGGCGCGGGTGAACACCGCCGCCGGCTTCATCAAGGCCAATATGCCGCTCGGCCAGAGCGATCGTCTCACAGACCAGCAGGCCTGGGACGTCGCCGCCTTCATCAACAGCCACGAGCGCCCCAAGGATCCCCGCCAGACCGGGACAGTGCAGGAGACGGCCCAAAAGAACCACAGCGGCGAGGAGACGTTTTACGGGCGCACCTACCAGGGCCGTCTGATCGGGGTGGGCACGCCTGAACCGGCCGCTCGCGCCCGGCCTTGAGCGCAGACCCCCGCCAGCAGCTGTTCGCCGTGGACGGCCTCTTCTGCGGCGGGTGCGCGCGCGGTCTAGAGCGTCGGCTTGGCGAAACCGACGGCGTCCTCCTGGCCCGGGTCCACCACCTTTCCGCCTCGGCCCTGGTGCGATGGGACACACAGCGCTGCGATACCGCTCATCTTCGCGCCGTCGTCCGTCAGGCCGGCTATCGCCTGATCGAGCGCGCCGACCCTCAGGATGCGGTGGACCGGTTCGACGGTCAAATCCGCCAGTTGACGCTCAGGCTCGCCGTGTCGGTGGCCTTCGGCATGTGGGCGATGGTCGCAGCGATCGTGATCTATGTGACTCCGAGCCTCGGCGCGAACCTCGGCTGGAGGCTGGCTATCGCCAGCGGTCTGCTGGCCTCGCCGGTGCTTCTCTATGGCGGTTGGGACATCGGCCGCATGGCGATCCGATCCCTGCGTCTCCGCGCGCCCGGGCTAGACCTCCTGGTCACGCTCGGCGTTCTGGGCGCCGTGGCGGCCTCGCTCGTTCATCTGGGGGCCGGCGATCGCCACGTCTACTTCGACACGGCGGTCATGCTGATCACCCTGCTGCTGACCGGACGTCTGATCGAGACCCATATCCGCCGCAGGGCCGCCCAGGGCGTGGTGGCGATGGGCCGTTTGTTCGACGACACGGCCCTGGTCTGGCGGGAGGCGGACGGCTGGCAGGCGGCGCCCAGCGCCAGCCTCCGTCTTGGCGATCTCGTGCGGATCCCTGCCGGCGCCGTAGCGACCGTCGATGGCCTGATCTTGACCGGTAAGAGCCGCCTGAACTCGGCCGTGCTGAACGGCGAATCCGCGCCGCGCGCCATCACTCCGGGAGACCGCATCAGCGCGGGGGCCGTCAATCTCGACCGGATGATCGAAGTCTCGGTTGATCGCGAAGCCGGAGATCGCGACGTGGATCGGATGGGGGGACGGGTGGCCCTAGAACTGGCGACGCGCGGCGGTGACGAGGACCGGATCGCGCGCCTGGCCGGCACGCTGACCCAGGGCCTGATCCTGGCGGCCGTCCTGGTGACGGCAGCGACGCTGGCGGTTATGGCCGACGGGGGCGAGGCGGTGATGCGCGGCCTGGTCGTGCTCCTGGCGGCCTGCCCCTGCGCCCTGGCCCTGGCCGCGCCCCTGGCGCAGGCGCGGCTCTCGGCCAAGGCCGCCGGGCACGGTCTGCGGTTTTCCGATCCCGGCGTCGTCGATCGCATGGCCGGGCTGCGCACCGCCTTTCTGGACAAGACCGGGACCCTGACCCTGGGCCGCCTCGAGGTGGTCGCCGTCGACCCCTGCCCCGGCTGGTCTGTGGCGCAGGTGCTGGACCTGGCGGCGCGTGCGGAGACCGGCATCGCCCATCCCCTTGCGCAGGCCGTCGTCGCCGCCGCGTCGATCGGCGACGCGGTCGTCGTCGGCGGTCAACGCCTGGATCGCGGCGCCGAGACGACGCTGGCGGACGGAACCCACGTCCATGTCGGCGGCGTCGCTAGTTTGCAGGGAGAAACCCGTCTTCGGGTCACCGTGGATGGTCTCGCGGTCGGCGACCTTCTGCTCGCCGATGCGCTGGACCCCAGCGCCGCCGACGGTGTGGCGCAGCTCAAACGGCGAGGATTGCGGGTCGCCATGGCCACCGGCGACGCCGACGGGCCGGCCCTGGCGGTCGCGCAGCGGATCGGCCTGGACGCCGCTGCGGTCCACTGGGGCTGCACCCCCGCCGACAAGGCCGACAGGATCAGGAACACGAGAGGACCTGTGCTCTTCGTCGGCGACGGCGTGAACGACGCCCCCGCCCTGACCGCCGCCGCCTGCGGGGTCTCGGTGGCCCGGGCGCATCCGGCCGCCGCGGCCACGGCGGCGATCGTCATCCTCGAAGGGGGTCTTGAACAGGTCGACGTGGCGCTAAGCCTGGCCGCCGAGACACGCCGCAAAATCCGCCAGAATGTCGTCCTCGCCCTCGCCTACAACATCATCGTCCTGCCCCTGGCGGCTTTGGGCCTGCTTTCTCCCTTGGGGGCCGCAATCGCCATGACCGCGAGTTCCCTGCTGGTGCTGCTGAATGCGTTGCGAGATTGACCGACGGGGCAGTCCGGGGGCCATCCGCCCTCGGCGCCGGACGAACACCGACACCTCATGTCTTGCGTTGAGCGCCGGTTTCGACCCAGCACGGCTGTGGGATTTCGATAGAGGGCCTTTCGCGCGGGCGCTCGGACGACGGGGAACGTCCGGCGATCCTCAGATCTGGAGCCAAGAGACGCCAATGGCTCGGCAGCGATCGCGGGGAAGATGTTGAGCGGAGCACGCTTGTTTCTAGCCCGCCGCTACGAACGATCTGATGGCGATTGCCATGGAGTTCCGCTCAGCAGCCTGCGCCAAAAGTCCGTTCTGCGAATTGGGCGCCCTAAGTCTGATCCGCACGATCCCATCCGCGCATGATGACCCCCTACTCGACGTCAAGATATGCTGATCGCGCATGCCGTCATCCTCCCGCCGAGCGCAGTCAGGAGGATGTGCCCCGGCTTCTTCGGCGCAGCGGTCAGATTCGCTCCGCCGAAAAGACATATATTCATTGGGCGTCACCCGTGGTTGTCTCGATCTGCGCCGGTTAGGGCGCCGCCTGTCGAGGCGCGACCAGCTTAGGGAAGTAGGGCGGCGGCTTGCAGGGCGCGCCGGCGATCAGCGGATGCACCTTGGCGAGTTTCACACCGAGGCATTGCGTTACGAAATCGCCCGCGTCATAGGCCCCTGGCGCGCCTTCAAATGACTGGTGGTGATAGACGGCGTTTCGCGCATCCCGGATGCGGTCGAGCCAAGTCACCGCGAGTTGCTTCGGAACCATTTGCCCCTTGAAGACGAACTTGGGCGCGAAGAGCGACCAGTGGTCCTCAATCAGGAAGACGAGGTGTCCGAAGTCGCAGGCTGTCAGGAGCTCGTTCCCGGTGCGAAAGCTGGTGACCGCGACCTTCTTGTCGATCAGGGACTGCAGGATTCGCCCCATTCGGTAGGGAATCTCGCGGTTGATGTCGACGTTGCCGATGCGCGTCACCGACCGGGGATCCCACGCGCTCGACATCAGCCCTTTGAGTACAGGGTTCCACCAACCTTGGATGCCGTAGTGGGTCTCCAGCTCGACGGCGAGGCTCGCGCGCAGGGCGGTCTCGACCGTGTGGAACATCGGGAACATCTGAGCGTGCTCAGCGACCTTGCGATTGTAGATTCGGTAGATCGCGTCGCGGATATCGCCCTCAGCCGGTTCTTCCGGCAGCTTCTTTTTCGCGGTCGCCGCGATCTCCTGGATGGCGCCGCTCAAAAGCTGCGAGCTGACGACCGACAGGTCCGTTCGGAGACGGTCGATTACGGCTTGGTCGGGTCGCTGCGGCAGGGCGTCGATGAGGGCGTTCAGGGATTCTGTGATAGACTTGGTCACGCGCCGACGCCCCCGCTCCAGCCCGGCGCATTGACGAACCGGGAAACAAACCTCATATTCACGGCACTCCAGCCACGTCGTTCCGTGGGTTCGTTACCAGCCGCAAGGCTGGCGTGGAATGAGTCTAAACAGACTTCCAAGGGCCGCCGCGAGGCGGCCCTTCTACTTTGGGCCTCGATCCGAGCGGTCAGGCCGTCGCCTTCCACCTCGTGCGTCGAGACCGGATCGGTCACGGCTCCACCAAGGGTTCAAGTCTTGAGCGAGAGCTGCAGCTTGTCCTGATAGACCCTGATGCGCTTTTTCGCCCTGGCGACGACGTCGTCGTAGAAGAGGATTTCGGAATAGGTCTCGCCCAGTTGTCGCCTGGCCACCGGGTCGCGGAGCTCACCTGAGGAAAACCAGCCCGTGCCGGTCGGAAACTGGGTCCAGGTCTCGCCGAGCCGCAGCGGGTTGAGCGTGTCGCCGATCAGATAGCAGTAGAAACGGTTGAGCTTGCCGCCGGACTTGGCCGCAAGGAGATGGGCGTACTCCCGCAGGTCGCCGGTGTGATCGTCCATCGACACGCCAGGCGCCTTGAACTCGACAATGATCGCCGACCCCTCCTTGCTGAAGAGCGCGATATCGGGGCGTTTCGCGGCATGGTCATTGGAACGCTCGACCAACAGCTTGGCGAACTCGCGATCGATATCGTCCTCGAAGACGGTCTCGTCCCCCTCCCAGACGATACTGGCCAGCGGAACATCCGACGCGATGTAGTCGTAGTACTGGTAATCCTCGCTCAGCAGCCAGATGTCGTGATCGGTGACGTCGGTGCTGTCCCGCCGCATCGGGAAGAAAATGCTGTGAATGATCCGTTCGTCCTTGCGGCGGACACCATCCGCCAACGACTGCATGGCGAGGTTCTTGCCGCAGGCCAGGGCGAGAATTTCCACGATGGCGGCGCGGCGAACGACGAGCTGGGACAGGTTCGCCATGTCGAAATTCTTGAGCGACGAGGTGTACTTCCAGGCCAGCTGGTTGATCTTCGCACGGAACTCCTCGGAATCCGGTTCGGCGCGGATGATCTCCTCCTTCAAGTCGAAGATTTCCGCCGTCTCCTCGATGACCCGCTCCTGGTACTTCTTGAGCACGCGCTCGACCACGGACTGCGCCGGCTCGCCATAGACGATGCGCGTCGAGGTGTCGGCCAACATGGCTTCGCTCACACCGAACTGGTCGGTGAGCTCCTTGATCACGACCTCCTTCGTCCAATCCGCCGGAACGACCATCTCCTCGATCACGGGATCGATGGCGGCATGGATGTCGGCGTAGGAGAGGGGGTCCGAGGCGAAGAGGTCCGTGGTCGGGATCTCGGCGGGAATGTCGTCGAAGCCGTCGCGCTGTTCGTTCACCCGTTGGTCGAGGAAGTCGCTCTCCACGAGGACGATGTGGTGAAAGCCGCCGACAGGGTTGTTCTGCTCGGTCTTCGTACGGAGGTAATAGCCTGTGATGTCCTGCACCGGAGAGGATTTGGCGCAGAAGGCGATCGCATTCCTGGGCAGGCCGAACTCGGCGGCGTCCAGCTGATAATGCGAGAGCCGGAAGGTCTGATGGACCCCGGTCCCCTCGCCCGTCGACGGATTCCGCTCCTCGACCTCTACCGACCGTGTCGCGGTCACTTTCGGAAGATCGGCCCGCTTCAGCACTTCTGTGTTGGCGTCGCCGTCGCCATGGCGGGTCACAAAGGCGATGCCGAAATCCCCCAGGCGTTCATCCAGCCCGACGAGACGCTGGAGGAAGGCCATGAGCATCTGACGCTTCAGCGCTGCAGCGGAGAAGAGCGTGCTGGGGGCCGCCCCCGCGAAGCGCGGCCGCGCCGTCTCCTTGAAGGCGCCGAGCGACAGCGCCGTGCCGATAACCGTCTCAGCGCCGGGCGTTTCCGAGAAGTCCTCGAAATCGATCTGCTTGGTCGGCTCGGCATAATCCATGCGACGATGGATCGCCTCCCCGCCCCGCCTGAACGTGCTCTCGATCGATAGCGAACCGAAGTAGTGGAAATACTGAATGCGCCCCGCGCCCTTACACTTGCCGATCCCGGCGATGTGCAGGTCGTCCTTGTATGACGTGTCCTTGGTGAGGAACGCCTTCAGCTGATCGTCACCGAGCCCGCAACCGTTGTCGCGACAGCGCACCGACATCACCTCGAGCTCGCCGAACAGATCGCTCGTCCTGAACACCACGTCCACACGGACATCGAGCGCCGGCGCCGAAGGCTCGGCATCCTTCCGGATCAGGTAGGAGTCGATGGCATTCGAGATCAGTTCCTCGAACACAACATAGGGGTTCGTACTGAGCTTCGTATTCTTGATGCTGCCCCGGATATCGAGCGTCATAGTCGTGTCGGCCCGTCTTCGAGGTGTCGCCCTTCCCTCTCCAGACCAGCGCCCAGAGGGCAAGTCAAGACGACTTTCTTCGCTCCACGAGACGTCCGCGACCGCACCTGGCGCAGGCGAACGACTCTGGAACACTCGCGCAATGCGGGTATCATCGCCCCTCGTTCAAGCCGCTGGAATCACTCCGGCGGATCGGGGGAAGTCTTGACGGCGTTCGAAATCCAGAATGAGAACCGGAACCCGGGCTCCGCTCTTCGGAACGAGGCGGCGAACTACCTCAGCGGTCTCTACGGAAACGGCCGCACCGAGATCCTGATCGCTGGAAAGAAGGTCGACGGCGTTTTCGAGCGAGACGACTTCGGAAGCCGCGAGACGATCATCCTTGAGGCGAAGGACTACGCGCGCCCCCTCCATCGGGACGACCTCAAAGCAATCTGGTCGGACTATGAGACGGTTCTGGATGAAGTGCGGCCGGCCAAGCTTCTGGTCATCTCCCGTCACGGTCTGGCTCCCGGCGCACAGGCCTATCTCGATACCCGCCCGCCGATGCGGCACCGCACGATCTGGGAGCTGGAAGACGAGGTGCTGGGCCTGCGACCTCACACCCAGGCGATGGCGGCCGCCTTTGAGGAGGGCGGGCTCAGCCGGTTCTACATCGAGGCCCGAGCCGCCGAGGTCGCGTATGATGCCGACATGGCCGAATCCGAAGGCGAGGTCGTCGGTCTGATCGACGAGGTCGTGGCATGGCTGGCTACGGAAGACCCCACGCCGCTGGCGATCCTCGGCGGTTACGGGGCCGGCAAATCGAGTTTCGCCAAACGCCTCGTGACGCAGCAGGCGGCGCAGGCTCTGACGGATCCCAGCGCTCGCCGTCCGATCCTGATCAAGCTCGGCGGGCTGTCCCGCTACAGCGATCTGGAGGGCTTCCTCGGCGCGATGCTGACGAGTCAGCACAATGTCCGGGGATACAACTTCACCCGCTTCCTGGACTTCAACAGCAAGGGCCGTTTCCTGATCGTCCTCGACGGCTTCGACGAGATGAAGCACGCGATGTCCTTCTCGGAGTTCCGCGCGCAGGTCGGTCAGTTCAATCAGCTCATCACACCGGGGGCGAAGGTGGTTCTGCTGGGCCGCCCCTCCGCATTCACCACCGACGCCGAACACCACTATGTACTGAAAGGGCGCATCCCTGCGCAGGATCGCTGGCGCAAGCTGCCGGGCTGGCCCGAGTTCAGGGAGTACCGCCTCGCCGATTTCAGCGACGCGGAGCGCGATCTCTTCATCGCCGGCTTTCTGGCCTATCAGGCCGGAACCTCGGGCGATGGGGGTGCGGATGCGGAGTGGGTCGACAAGCGTCGCCAGGAGGTGTCCGAACTCGCGGCGGCGGACCCTGCGGTTTTCGGACGCCCCGTCCATCTGAAAATCCTCGCCGAAATGGCGGCGGACCGCGAACAGGATCTGACCCGACTGCGCCGAAGCCCGTCGCGCTGGTCGCTTTATGATGAGTTCTTTCAGTCGCTGGCGCGCCGTGAGGCCGAGAAGCCCGCCCGCACCCCCATCGGCGAGAAAGATCGACTTCGTTTCCTGGCCGAACTCGCCTTTTGGCTTTGGAGAGATCGGGCCGCAGCAACGAGCTTCGTCGCGGAGGTCATTCCATCGGACCTTCTCGCGGACTTGCCGGATGGAGACGCGCACGAGGTCGAACACAAGCGTCGGGAGTATCTCGCCGGGGCCTTCCTGGAGCGGAAAGCCGGCGACATCTATTATTTCCCGCACCGGTCGTTCGCCGAATTCCTCGTGGCCTCCCGGATGTTGAGCTGCCCGCCGCAGGCAGGCGACCATGTCCTCTACGGGACCCTCGCGCAGGAGGGCGTTCTGGAGTTTCTCCAGACCCCCGAAAACCAGCCCCGCCTCCGCGCCTGGGCGGAAACCTTCGTCTCGGCGCAGGGCTCGCTCCGGCCGAGTTACATCCGCCTTTTGATCGATGCTTTCGGCGGACCAAACCCGCTCATCCAGCACATTCCTTCAACCTACTGGACATTGCCGATCCGACTGATCGGCGGATCGTTGAAGATCGATCCGTCGAACCTGGCGCCTCTGCGGACCGCGATGATGCAGGCTCGCGTTCCCGAGCTGGCGCTCGCACTGCAGTTGCTCGAGCCTCACGGCGTTCTCGCCTCTGAAGACACTGTCCGTCAGGCGCTGGAGCCGATGATCGCCGGCGTCCTGATCGAACGAACCCTGGGACACGTCCGAGAGCTGCCGCAGAATGATCGGCTCTCGGTCGATGGCGAAGAGGGCGAGCGCATGCGTGCGCTTGCGACCGCGGGGGTAAAGGAAATCGCGGCCGGCCGCACAGGGCGCGTGGTGTCCATGAACTGGCTTGGACTGCTTGAAGGGGCCTGGGCGGCGAGCCAGGCGCACGGCGTCGTCCTCAAGACCCACGCCCCTCAACAAGCCTCGGGTTACCCACCCCTCGAACTGCCTCTCGATGTCGTGCTCTCGACGATCCCGGTGGCATCCCGCCCACGGATTCAAGGGTTTCTGCATAAGCTTTCCGACCTGCGGCACATCATCGTTGTCGCGCGCCGTAACCCGCGCACGATCGCAGCGGATCGGCCAATCCGGAGGCCCTGAATTCCGCTCGCGCGAAGCCCTTCCCGGCGTCGTGCGGCGCGGTTGTGCAGGCGACGCGCGATCATCGGAGAATGGCCGACCGAGGCCGTGGGTGCGTGGTGAGGTGACGTGGGCGCCGAACGTTTGCACCTGATCGACGGACCGGGACCGCCGACAGGAGCGGCGCGCCGCCCAGCCGTCACTCAAAAGGGCGAGAGCGCCAGGTCGACCCTCTCGATCAGGGCCCGAAAGAGTTCAGCCGTTTCGGTCACATAGGCTTTGGTGAAGACCGTCAGCTTCTCGTTGTTCTTGTCGCGGCCGTTTCGATGGACGCAGTCGTGACGATGCTGAATCGCGACAAACAGCTTCTCCCTCTGTGTTTGCTCCTTGAGGAGTTCGACCTCCAGAGCGATCCGGTACAGCGTGTCGACCTTCGCGAGGTTGTGGTAGCGGATGTCGGCCAGATAGGCCCCGACCCTGTCTCGGATCAGGCCGGGATTTTCCTGGATCTCCGCCAGGGTGAACCTTTCCTTCGCCAGTTCCTTGTCGCCGGCGAGAAGCCGCCCCAGACGCTTCTCGTCGCCCAGCACTTCCTTGAGAAGCGTGTCGCCGAGGAAGGCTTCGAGAGCCGCAACGTGCTGAGAGAAGACCATCCGATTGATCAGGGCGCCGCCGTCGTCCGAGCCGTGGGCATCGAGATAGGCCTGCGCCTGCTCGAACGACTCCGCCCAGATTGAGAGCGGGTTTTCCGGGAGAGCGTAGTCGGACCAATCCTCCTCGGGAGAGTAGAAGGCGACATCCGCCGAAACCGCCGTCTCAGGATGGGCGTTGAGCCTGACCTCGCAACTGCCTGCGCTGTTCACGACATAGGCCTCAAAGACGGTTTCGCAGTGGGGGCATTCGACCTCGGTTTCGCCCTCGGAGTTCAGGTCCGACATGCTTTCGGCTGCGCTCCAGTCCGGCTCGGGCACCTCCGCGCTCGTGACCGCCAGGGCGTGGCAATCCGGGCATGTGAACTGGATCTGCGTCTCGAAACGTTGGGTCATGCGGGCGCGGTCCTCTTGAATGGGCGGGGGTCGGCATTGGGCCGACCGCGCGAACGCCAGATATCGCGGAACAGGACCGGCTTCGCCCCCCAGTTGCTGTCTCTGGACAGACTATCACACGACCGGAGTAGAACGACGCCCTCCGAAGCTCCCAATACGCAAGAAGTTCGGTGATCGTCCGCAAAAAAGTTGCGGGTCACACGCAATCTATTGGCGGTCAAAATATAACCTTGCATTGCATCAAATATATCTGCACTAACTTGTGTAATCGGATCGGCCTCCCCCCGTTTCCCGGTCCGCCCATTGTTCAGTCGAGGGCGTCATGCAGACTTCCGAACCACGAGACCCCTATGGAGCGGCTCTGGGTGCTCTAAAGCGGTTCGCCGAGGCGGGCCGGTTTGTTCCGGGCGAGCCGATCGTGGTGACGGAGCTGGCGGCGGAGGTGGGATTGAGCGCCACGCCGGTCCGGGAAGCCCTGGCCTGTCTCGCGGGACAAGGGCTCATCGAGCGCAGACGCGGACGCGGCTACTTCTACCCGTCGCTGAGCCCGGCGGAGATCATCGACCTGTTCGAACTCCAGCTCGCCTATCTCCACGCCGCGCTGACCCTCTACCCCCGCGGGCTCACACCTTTGCGCAAGGCGGCCGTTGCGGTCGATCCGCTCGACGGCGTTCAGGCCCTTTTCGACGCGATCATCAACCAGTCGACCAACGCCGCGCTTGTGCTGGCCCATCAACGTGTCGTCGACCGGCTCAAGGCCGTTCTCAAGGCCGAGCGCATCCATGAAGAAACTGACGGCGCGACCGTAAGGACCATGGTGGAGGTGATCGTCGACGGGCGGATCCCGGCGCTCCTGGGTCTGCTGGAATCCTATCACGAGCGCCGCTGCTCACGCACAACGATCCTGGTGATCGAGGCCGCCTGATCCCCTCACTCCGTCCCACTTCGCGCCACCTCTTCCCGAGGCCCGACGCCGGCGAAGACCAGAGCGGCCAGTGCGCCAGCCGCCCCGATGCGCCGGTCATGGTAGCGCCCGACGGTCGCAGCGAACGCGGGCGCGGCCTCCTCATTGTAGGCGGTATAGAGCCCTATCGCCTCGTCACAGAGATCGTCAAACAGGGTCGCCTCATGGCGGCGCACCAGATCGAGCTGTCCGCTCACCTTCTGAAATCCGTCCCACAAGGCCTGATTGCCGGCGCTGCAGACGATGGTCGCGAACAGCCGGTTCACGGCCGCTATGGGACGACCGTGTTCGTAAGCGGGCGCCGGCGGACGCACGGCTCCGAGGGCGCGCAGGTTCACCTCGACGGCGATGCGGACGTAGTGGCCATGCATCGCCCAACGGTCACGGGCTGCGGTGGCGTCCAGCCGCAGGGTGACATAACCGCCGGTCGACGCACGCTCGACCAGTCCTTCTCCGCTCAGCCGAGCAAGAGCCTCTCGGATCGGCGTGGTCGACAGGCGCAGCCGCCGGGCCTCGTCCTGAACAATGACCGGCGACCCGCCGGCCAGGGCTCCCGAATGAATACGCTCACGCAAAGACGACAGCGCCTGGGTGAACGGGTCGCGATTACGCGCCATGTTCAGATTCCGATCTGCTCGGACCCCGGTCCGCCCCCTGATCGTCCACCCAAGCATCGTTCCCCAGACCGGCGAGTTCGTCTGCGAAAATCTTCTTCGGACAGGCCGCCATGCTCTGGCGCGCGCCCCGCCGATTTCTTGCGGGTTCTTCGTCTCGCTCCGGAACCATTCAAAAAAGTCGCACACGCCTGCATTGATTCGACACACCCAACACAGCACCTTCAGTGGTGAAAGGTCGAATCGCCTATGCTTTCCGATCCACCAGAAAAGTTGAGTGATGCACGGCTGATCGGTCTGGCGGCGCGGACGGTGCGGCGTGCCCGAAACATGACCGCCCAGCAGGTGGCGACCGCCATGAACCTGCCGCTTCGCACCTACGAATACTTTGAAGCCGGCGCTGGCCGGGTGAACCTCGACTACGTTCACCGGTTCGCCGTCGCGACGAACTGCGACCCGTGGTCGCTCTTGCTCGGCCCTTCGCTCGGCTCGATCGAGTTCGCGCGTCAGACGGCTGACAGCAAGCTCATGCTGATCTTCCTCATCGCCCTGGGCGAGTTCGTCCGGAAGATGGGAGACCGGCTTTTGACGCTCGATCCCCGCGCCCTGATCGAGGCCTTCACCGAGACCTTCCGCAAGCTGGAGGAAGAGAACCGGGCCAAGAGCGAGGAAACCGAGTCCTGGCTCGACGCGGGCCGCGACCGTCTGGCGGGCAAACCGCCGGAAGATGAGGTCTGAGCCGCAGCAGTTGAAATACACGACAGATATAGATTGCCGCTGGGGTCACCGCGGGCGCTCCATGACCTGCCGCAATCCGCGGCGACTTGCGAATGGAGGCTACCATGACCAGCACCGTTCAGATCCGACTGATCGGCTTCGGACCCGTCACCGCCCTCACCCGGGGCGCCATCGTCGGGCCGCCGCTGGAGATCGAAGAGACGCCGTTCGACGGCGTGGCCTGATCGCCCGGGACGAGCGTCGTTCGCGGCGCTCGTCTTGCCCCACATTGAGGATGACCGGTCGCCCGACAGCCGTCGCGGCGACGTTTGTGCATTCGCTCCTGTCCGATCGACAAGGCTCAAATACACGACAGATATAGATTGCGACCGCCGGCTTCGGAGCGGCTCCATAGGCTGCCGCAATCCTGCGGCCTCACAACCTGGAGGCTCTCATGACTGGCATCGCTCAGATCCGACTGATCGACCTCGGTCCCGTCACTGTTCTGACGAGGGGCGCGGTGATCGGCCCGCCCGTCGAACACGAGGAAATGCCGTACGACGGCGGGGCCTGACGGCCTCGGGGACGAACGCCTTTTGCGGCGCTCGTCCCCAGCCGCCGCGCGCGTGCCTCATGGAGAACCAGACCTTCGATTCCCCCACGCCCTTCGTCGCCGAGCCGGGGAGCGCTCTCGCCCACCTTTGGGAGCATCTGCATTTTGCTGTCGTCGATGAAGACGTCATTGTGCTCGATGAACGGACGGACGCTTACAGCTGCCTGCCCGGCGCCGGAACGGTGATACAAGTCCGTGGCGACCTTATCGTCGCCCCCGAACCCGTGCTGGAGCAACTTCGGGACGGCGGGTTTCTCGGCCCCTCGGGTGAGACCCGGGCCGTCGCGCCGCCGGCGCCGACCCGAGCCCTTCCCCTGCCGCCGTCGCCTGCGATCGATGTGGTTGCGACCACGCGGTTCTGGTGGTCCTGGTGGCGCGAGGGACGGAATTTCGAATCCCGATCCCTCGCGAGTCTGCTCGCCACGCACCGCCGGCGCTCCCCCTCCTCGAGCCTGTCCGAAGAGGAGGTCGCCCGTCTGACGGCGGCCTTCGTGCGCCTCCTGCCTTGGGCGCCGGGACAGGGCGCCTGCCTCTACCGGGCGCACCTGCTGAGGACCTTGATCCGGGACGCAGGCGGAGACGTGCGATGGGTGTTCGGGGTTCGCACCTGGCCATTTTCCGCCCACTGCTGGCTGCAGGTCGGCGACGCGGTGCTCGACGACGAGCCGGACCGGGTCGCCGTCTACACCCCGATCATGGTCGTCTGAGGTGGGGCATTTTCTGCATCTCGCCTGGTCCGACACCAGCAACCTTGCTCTCGCCGAAGGCCTTGTGGCTGAAGCCCAGGCCCGAGGGTTTGTCCCGGTCCAGGTCATGGAGCAGGCGTGGCTCGGCACGAAGGGGCCGAGGCCCCTGGCGGTCCACCATCCCGCCGGCGAGCATCTGCTCGTCCTCGGCGACCTGTTCGATGCCCTCGACGGGGATCGAACCCCTATCCCGACGCACGGCGACGACGCCGACCGCGCACGCGCCCTGATCCGGCGGTACTGGGGGCGGTACATCGGGATGTTCAGGACGCCGCGAGGCCAGGTCCGCCAGATCCTGCGGGACCCTTCCGGCGCCCATGAATGCGCGGCCTGGCGGTACGAAGGTGTCCAGGTCGTCACCTCCGAACTCTCCGACTGGCTGCTGGAAAGCGCCGCGCCGCCGGTCCAGATCGACTGGGACGTGGTGGGCGGTCTGCTGCGCGACCCCATCAATGCGACCGCGGCCAGTCCGTTGATCGGGATCAGGGTCGCCGAGGCCGGCGACCTGACCGATCTCAACGCCCGGCGAACGACTCCGCTGTGGCGTCCGGTAGACTTCACCGCCTCGGTCACCTCCGATCCCCGCGAAGCCGCAGCCTGGCTGAGAGGCCGGATCGACGGCTGCCTCGCCGCCTTCGCCAAGGTCATCGAACGGCCGGGCGTCGAAGTGTCCGGCGGGCTCGATTCTGCGATTGTCGCCGGCGGCTTTCAGGCTGGGGGAGCGACCCCGCACCTCTGGTTCAACATGTTCGGCCCGTTCGCCGAAGGCGACGAGCGTCGGTTCGTTCGAACCCTCGGAGATCGCCTCGGCTTCGAACCGCACTGCGTTCAACGCGCGATCAGGCCGATGACGACGGAAGGGTTCGAGGTCACCGCTCGAGGTCCCAGACCCGGAGTGAATGGAAGAGATTACTCGTTCGACACGGCCGTCGCGGAAGCCTGCCGGGAGGCCGGCGTCGACGCCCTCCTGACCGGGAAGGGTGGCGACGGGGTCTTCTTCCAGATGGGGGTTCCGGACATCTTCACCGACGTCCTTCGCGAGCGGGGTCTCGGCGCTGTGTTCAGCCCCGCACTACCGCAACTGGCGCGGTGGACACGCCGATCGACCTGGTCCCTTCTGCGCACCGCCCTGAGCACACCGCGACGCGCTCCGCTCGACCGGTCGGCACGCAGACTGTCCATCTTCAATCCGGAGAGCGTTTCGCACGATGCAGAAAGGGATCTGCATCCGTGGCTACGCGGGCTGGAAACGGTCCCGCCGGCCAAACGTCTCCAGATCGAATCCGTGGCGGCGGGCCTGGCCTATCAGAGCCAGTGCCGCCGAACGGAGGCTGCCGACCTGATCCATCCGCTTCTGGCTCAGCCCGTTGTCGAACTGGCGCTCGGACTGTCCGTTCCCCTCCTCACCGACGACGGTCGGGCCGATCGAAGGCTGGCGCGCGCGGCCTTCGCCGACAGACTGCCGCCCGAAATCCTGCACAGGCGATCCAAGGGTGAGATGACCGCCTACTTCGGGCGCCAGGCGGCCGCGAGCATTCCGTTCCTGAGAGACCACCTGCTCGGGGGTCGCCTCGCTGCGCGCGGACTTATCGACCGGGGTCGTACGGAAGCCCTCCTCGACCCTGACCGTCTGCTCTGGAAAGGCAGCGTCCCGGACTTCACGATGGCGGCAGTGATGGAGAGCTGGGTCCGGCGCTGGGAGGCGATCGGGGCTGGGGTCTGAGTACCGGCGGGACCTCGCCCGAGCTGAGGGTGCGGTCGAGGAAGGCCACGATCTCCGTGTAAAGATCCCGGATATTGTCCGGGCTCCAGAGGTGATGGCCCTCGCCCCAGTAGGTGAGAAGCCGTGCATCCTTGTTCTGTCGCCAGAGCGCCGAGAACATGATCTCGGACTGGGTGCTCGGCAGAAGATCGCGGTCACCGTGGACGAGAAGAACCGGTGCCGAGATCCGGTCCGCGCCGAACAGGGGACTGTTCCGGACATAGAGGTCAGGCGCGGTCCAGGGCGGCGCGCGCATTCGCCCCTGGCTTTCCTCGGCCCATCCGATGCGCTGGCGCAAGGAGAGTCCGAACTCCGGATTGTCCCGGTTGGCGGGAGAAAACTCGCCCCAGGCGGTCGCAAGATCTGACAGGCCCGCAACGGAGATGATGGCCTTGAACCGGTCCGTCTGCGTGGCGGCGACCAACCCAGCATAGCCGCCGAAACTGTGTCCCCAGTGCGCGACGCGGTCCGGATCCAGATCCGGGTACTGCGCGAGGGCGGCGTCGACCACCGCCAGGACATCCTCAGCGTAGTCCTCCGCGGGCTCCTTCTCCCGGTCGAGAGGCACGATCGGGATCAGCACTGCATATCCGCCGGAGACGACAAGCTGGGGGTTGGCCCAGGCGTTGAGCGCGGCGGGTTCCGACGGCGCGGCCGCAGGGCCGCCTGGGTAGGAGAGAACGACCAGAGGCGTCTTCTCCCCCCGCCACTGCCGGGGGCGATAGAGCCAACTGAACCGCTCTACGCCGTCCGCCCCCCGATGGCGGACCCGTTCGGGCTCGGGGAAGTCGATCTCTCCCATCCATGCGTTGATCATCGACAGTGTCCGGTCGGGGCGACCCGGCTGCTGAAGGCGCAAGGTCTGGACCCCGTTTTCCACGGTGCGGACGATGACGCCGTCGGCGCCGGCGTAGACGCCGGAGACGAAGGCGTCGCCCGTCGCCATCACGTCAGGATCGAGGTCCGGGCGGGCGATCGCACCATCGGACAGGCGCACCGCCATCCAGCCCCGCCGGGGTGGAGAGTTCCGCTGGCGTCGCTGCGACTCCAGATAGCCTGCGCCGTCGAAGCCGGTCACGACGCCGGTCGGAGCGACCATCGGCGCGGCTTCGCCAGAGACGGTCACGGCCCAAGGGCGGCCTCCGGCGACCAGCAATAGCCGCTCCCCGTCGATGGCCCCGATGTCGACGGACGGCGGACTGAGCGCCGCCGTCAGGTTGACGGCGCCCTGGCGTCCGAGCCGGTGCCAGTCGTTGCGCTCGCCCGTCGCGGTGTGGGCGAAGAGGACAGGCCAGTCTCCCAGCCAGTCCGCATAGACGCTGTTGAATGTGGCCACCCCGCCGCCGGTGTAGGGCCTGAGACCGCCGAGATCGTAGCGCTGCACGGCGTCACCGTCCGGGTCGACGCCGAGAAGGTCGCCGGCCTCCCATCCTTCGGCGCCGCGCGCCCACACCAGCAGACGATCCGAGGCCGGCGACCAGGCCAGCAGGCTCGGGGCGATATCGGCGTCGCCCAGCGGCGAGGTCACGGCGCCCGTCCGCAGGTCGGCAATGCGAAGCCTTCGCTCCCGATCAATGGCCTGCGGCTCGAACGCTGTTGTCGGGTCGAAGGTCGCCGCCGTGGCGGTCTCGACCAGCGCCAGGCGATCTCCGTCCGGGGAGAGTTCGAGGTCGTAGAACCAGCCTGCGGCGAGCGGGGTGGCGATGCCTGAACGAACGTCGAGTCTGACCGCCTGGTTCTGCGGAGGCTGGGGCATGTCGCCGGCGAAGGCGCCGCTGCCGAGGGAGGTCCGCTGCGCCGGTCCACCGGCGTCCGTCGCACGCCAGCGCGCCTCGAGCGCTCGCCTGCCTCGCGCACCGCTGGCCAACCATTGCGGCAACGATCCATCGGGTCTCACCAGCAGCAGGAGCTCGTCGTCCGAACGCCATTGCGCCGCCTCCCCGAAGACAGAGAGCTCCGGCGACAGGGAAAACCAGTGGACCGTCCGATCCGACATTTCCACGACCCCGGCCTGCCACCGGTGATCTCTGAGACGGAAGATCAGGAGTCTGCGCCCGGACGGCGACCAGGGCCCCAGGACGTGGCCGTCTCTCTCCTCCGGCCGAAGGAGGCTCTCAGCAGGCCGGCCCGAGGCCAGATCCACCACTTTCAGACGGCTCACGGTCCATGGGTTGCGGAGACCGAACTCGAACGACGTCGCCTGGTCGTAGGGCGCGCGTTGTTCAAACACCGCCCACCGCCCCGTCGGATCGATGGTGGCGTTGCCGAAGGACTCCGCCGCGAGCATGTCATCCGTGCGATAGGGACGACCCGGTGTTGCGGGCGAGGGAGATCCGGTGGCGACCTCAACTCCCGCCGGAGCGTTCTGTGGGATCTGCGCGGCAGCACCCCATCCCGCGCCCGACAGTAGGATGAAGGCCGAGGCGGCGACAAATGCGCGCGAACGCGCGCGGCGTCCTGCGGACGCCGTCTGGCGTACGCTCGAAGCAGCTCGGGGCATGACGGCCTACCAGCGCTTGATCAGCTGGAACGCCGCGACCCGGCCAAGCGGACCCGCCTGCCCCGGATCGAAGCCGAAGCCTTGCGGGGAGTCATAGAAGGGCGGGTCCGCGTCGAAGACGTTCTGGATCGTCAGGGCCACCTCGACGCCCTCGGCCAATCCGGTTCCGACCCCCGCCCAGCGCAGCTGAAGATCGGCGGTCGTGAAGGCGTCGATGGTCCGCCCCGCCGCGTCGCGGTAGTCGGCGGCATGGTTGACGCCGATCCGCGTCGACCAGTCCCCGCGCGTCCAGGTTGCGGCGGCCTGGGCGCGGAGATCGACGGGGAAGCCCACCAACCCGAGAACGTCCTCGCGAACGGCCACCGGGGTCACCCGACGGCTGTAGTCCAGCAGGTAGGATGCCGAGAGGGAGAGACCGAAAGCGTTGTCTCCTACGTCGAAGTCGTAGCTGCCCGCCAGATCGATCCCCTCGACGTTCAGTTCGCCGGTGTTGGCCCATCGGCCGTCGAGGATCACCGAGTAGGACGACGCCGGATAAAGGGTTGGCGAGACGAAGCGCGGGTCGGCGAGGAAAGCCTGGACGCGAGCCAGATCGGCCGCATTCCCGGGCGTGAGACGGGTGACGAACGGCGACAGGCTCGGATCGACGAGGATGCTGGTGATGTTCTCCAGCGCCGGTCGACCGATCTTGTTCTCGAAACGGATGTCAAAATAGCCCGCGCTGAACCGCATGCCGGGCCGGGGCGCCCATTCGACCCCGAGGGTGAGGCTATCGGCCGTTTCCGGTTCGAGGTCGGTATTCCCGCCGGACTGCAGGATCGCCACGCGGCTGACCCCGGAGTCGGACACGGTCAGGGGACCGAGCTGGACCCGATCGAAGACTTCGGTGAGGGCGGGGGCGCGAAAGGACGTCCCCCAGCTGGCGCGAACCGTGAACGGGTCCGAGGGCTGCCAGATCAGGCCGATCTTGGGATTGGAGGTCGTGCCGACGTCGTCATAGTCCTCGGCGCGCCCCGCCAGGGTAAGCTCCAGACGCTTGATCCCGGGCATTGCATTGGCCTCGCCCACCAGCGGCGCCCGCACCTCCATGAAGACGGCGCCGATGTCGCGGACCTGGGGGTCGCCGATGGTGATGACCGGAGCCACGCCCGAAGCGAAGTTCTGGCTGCGACGGTTGAACTCCTCGCGCCGGAACGACGCGCCGATCGCAATCCGGAGGTCCCCGCCCGGCAGTCTCAGGGGTGAGCCGTCCAGCATCAGATTGGCGGAGCTGATACGGCTGCGGTAGCGGGACCAGGTGTAGCCCTGCGAGATAAAATCCAGAACCGCGTCGCCGTTGGCCCCGCCCGACCCGAAGGGATTGAAGTATCCGTCCCGGGCTGCGTTGTAGGAGGTCGCCGGATTGTCGACGGCGTTGCCCAGCGCTTCGGCGAGGAAGGTGCTGTTAAGCTGGTTGTTCGTGCCGCCTTCGCTGAGCTCCTCGGCGAAGGCGCCGTAGGCTTCCAGCGTCCAGTCCCTCGGCAGCGCGATCTCGATCCCGGCGGTCCCGCCGAGGCTGCGCGACATGCCGTAGCTCTCGGTCGGACCGAGGTCGCCGATGAAATTGTAGGCGATCAGGTGGGAGGCCGAACCGGTCGGCGATACGAAGAAGGGGTTGTTGCGTCCGATGGTGAGAATGCTCACGGGCGCGAGGTTGGCGTATTCGAACGTCCGCCGGCTGAAGCGGGCGTCGGCGGACACTTCGATGTGCGAACCGAGGTCTTGGCGGACGCTCGCATAAGCGCTGTGGCGCTCCTGGAGCGGGAGGATGTCGACGTCGGCCCGCCGGTTGCCGAGGTTGGCGCCGCCTGCCTCGAAGTCCGACGGCGTGCGCGCCGTGCCGTCGGGACCGGGTCGGATCGCATAGGTGCTGCGATAGGCGCCGCGAGACGCGTCGAACACAACGATGCTGCCGGGCGGCCCGTAGAAGCTGCGGCGATCCGTGCCGCCCCAGGGCCTCAGATCGCCGGTGGCGGTGTAGTCGCGGTCCGCCGAGTTGAGCGCCGATTGATGCTGATACTCGTAGGACAGGAGCGCCGAGCCGGTCTCCCACCGCGTCCCGAACAGGTGGGACGCCAGCAGGTCCTCGCCCCCGCCTTGCGCCGCAGAGGCGCGCAGCCGGGTTTCCTGACCCTCATAGCTCCGCCGCAGGATGACGTTCACCACGCCGGCCACCGCGTCAGATCCATACAGGGCCGAGGCGCCGTCGAGCAGCACGTCCACGCGCTCGACCGCTCCACCCGGGATCGCCGAGACATCGGCGAACTCCCCCTTCATTCCGGTCCCCGCCAGGCGCCGCCCATTGACCAGAACGAGCGTCGCGTCCGCCCCGAGCCCTCGGAGGTTCACGCCCGTCGCCGTCGAGGTGTTGCTTCCTAGCGAGTCGGCGCCCAGCAGCAGGCTGTTGGGTGTCGCGTTGCCCGAATAGGACTGAGGCAGCCGAACGAGGGCGTCGGCGACCGTGGCGTCGCCGCGCCGGTCGAGGTCCGAGCGCGAGATCACGGTCACGGGGGACGGCGATTCCCCGGGGCCTCTCAAAAGCGTCCCAGTGACGACAACCTCGTCGATGACGGTGGCGTCGTCGGTCGCCGCCTGCTGCGCCGAAGCCCGGCGCAGAACTATCACGCCCGGCCGACTGCGCGACCAGACGACGCCGCTTCCGGCGAGCAGGCGATCCAGCGCCGTGTCCGGCGCATGCCGTCCGCTCAGTCCCGGTGTCCGAAGGCCGGCCACGAGGTCGGCGGTATAGAGCATCTGCACATTGGCCTGCCGGGCGTAGGCGATGAGCGCCGCGTCCAGCGAGCCGCTGGAAATATTGAACTCGCGGGCCTCTTGGGCCTGCACGTCGGTGGCGAAGGCCACGGCGGCGATGGGCACGAGCGCGACGCCGGCAAGCAGGCTTCGGGTGCAGATGGTCATGAGTTAGGTCCTCTCTGACGCAACGGCGCGTCGAACAGGAGACGCAGGGCCGTCATCTCATCTGAGTTGGAGCCTGAAATTTTTATCCGCCGACGGATCGCGCGGTGAGGCGGACGCCGCCGTCGGCCTGCGGCTGGGCGGTCAGACCGAAGAGATCCGAGACGGCCGCGACGAAGGCGTCCCTGTCACCCGTGGCGAAGGAGCCGTTGACCGCGACCTCCGATGCAGGCCCGGCCGCCAGGACAATCTTGTCCGGAAGGTAGCGATTGACCTCGGCGACGGCGTCGCGCAGCGGCGTGCCCCGGAAGACCAGGTGACCCTGCGACCAACTCGTCTCGACCGTCGCATCGACAGCAACCGGCGCAGGGTCACGACGCGATGTCTGGACCTGTTGCCCCGGGGTCAGGCGCCAGTTGCGGGTCTCGGCCTGGACATCGGTGACCGCGACCGATCCCTCGACGAGGGTCACACGCGCCCCGGTGGATTCGCGCCGGACGTCGAAGACGGTGCCCAGGGCCGTGACCTCCGTGCCCCCGGCCTCGACCCTGAAGGGGCGGGTCGCATCGTGGGCGACGGTGAACAACGCCTGACCCTGTTCGAGCACGATCCGCCGTTCGCCAGAGGCGAACCGCACCCTGATCCGCGTGTCCGTATCCAGCCGGACCTGGGTCCCGTCGTCGAGCGCGACGACCCGTTGGCCGCCGATCTCCGTTTCGTACAGGCCTCGCGTGGGCAACCAGAAGACCAGCGCTAGCGCCAGGGCGGCCACGGGGACGAGGACGACCGCGACCGGGAAGAGCCGTCTGGACCATTCGCGTTTCGTCCTTGGCCTTGAGGTCCGCAAGGTGGCCTGGGTCAGGTTCTGGATGTCGCCATCCGACGAGAGGGATCCCGTGCTCCGCCAAAGACGCTCGACCTTGTGATAGGCCTCCACGTTGCCAGCGGTCTCGCGCCACGTCTTGAACGCATGGAGCGTGTCGGCGGACACGGGGCGTTCCCCGAGTCGGACATGCCACTCGACCGCTTCACGGTCCGCAACGCCTGTCGCGCTCTGCGGGTCGCTCATGGCGTTCCCCATCGGCTACAGCCGCAACTGGGCTGCGCAGTACTCGAGCGCCTTGATCATCCGCCATTGGACCGTGGTCACGGGGATGTTCAGCCGCTCGCCTATCTCTTGATACTCCAGATGCGCGAAACGGCTCAAGACGAACACGTCCCTTAGTCGGGGCGGCATCGTCATAACGATCTGCTTGAGAAGGACCATGTCGATCTGAGAGGCGGGATCCACGAGCGGATCAGGGTCCAGCCGATCGTTGGCCCCGAGAGGCGCTGGCCCCCGCCGCCTGGCCTTATCAATGATCAGGTTGTCGACGATCTTCAAAAGCAGCGCCTTGGGATGCTCGATCAGACCCTTGCGACTGTATGGCGCGGCCCGGATCCAGGCCTCCTGGGCGAGGTCCTCGGTTTCGTCGCCGAAGCGCTGCCTCAGCCGCGCCGTGAGCCAACCGGAATAGGCGCGATAGAGATCGTGAAGGCCGTGATCGGCCTCCTTGTCTCCCACACCTCCAGTTCGATCCGACACGGGCTCGCCTCCAGATGATGAGGCGAGCCCGGCCGAAGCACCGGGTGTTGAGACCATGCTTGAGGCATGCGCCGACGCCTTTAGCCCCCAAGTCGTTGTCCGAGGGGCCTGGACATACGCGCCAGCCACACCGCTGCCGCGGAGCGAAGATGTAGAATGATCGTCTCAAGCGAGGTTCTCACGCCTCGGCGCCGCCCGAAGGCGACGCACTCAAAGCTTGAATCATGGCGGCGGGGTTTGCAAGCGGTGGCGCATTGGGTGCGCATGTCATCCACGACAAGCCAGCCGCGCGAGCCTCACCGCGCCTAAGCGCCCCATCGGGACACGCGCGTCTTGTCTGAATTCGCTGTCGCGGTCTTCAGGCGGTGAACGGTCTCATCGATGCGACCTTGCGTATCCGATCGACGACCTCCTTCGCCGCTCGCTTGGCCTCCCCTCGTTTCATGCCCTTTCGGCGCAGCTTCAGGGCGGTGTGGGCGAGGAAGAGCCGGTCCCAGGTCGCCTTGAAGCCCGTGTCCGCCACCTCGACGATGATCTTCGGCTTCTGTGGATCGTCCTTGAGACGATCCCCTGGCCGGCCAGGTTGCACATAGAGGCCGCGATTCTGGAGGATCTGCTCCACGATGACCCCATGGTTCTTGTTGAGATCGAATTCCACCATCACCACTGCTTCCACCGGGCGAAGAAGGGTCAGGATGAGGGTCACCGTCTCCTCACGGTGCGGAAGCCTACCCCACTGGACCCGGACGTCTCCCGGCGGCCCATGGTCGTGAGCTGCGATCGCCGCGTCGATATCGGGACGCTCCGTGGTGTCGAGGATGACCAGGGGAAACATCCGACCGTCGCCCACCCCCACGGTGGCGAGCGATCCGTCGGCGATGATCGGCGCGATCAGCTTCTCGTGGCTATGGTTCAGGGCGATCATCGCCTTGCGGAACGCTCCGATCATCGGAGACTCCAGGTCAGCATGTGGGTCTCGAGCGTCGTCTTCTCCTGATGCGTATCGGTCGCGACCAGCTCGTAGCCCTCGATGGTCGAGCCCTTCAAAAGGTCGGCGGCGACCGCGAACCGCACCCAACCTTCGACGGTGTGATGGGCGTCGATGCGCAACGGCATCAGGAGCATCGGCACGCTCTCGTCGGCATTGGGGATCGCCGGCGCCAACAAGGTCAACGGAATCTCGCGGCGGTGGCGGATGCACAGTTCCAGCCCGGCGACACTGTTGGCTGTGTCGGTTGGGTTGGCGATCTGGAGGTGGATGGCGAACGATCTCTTCCCGTCGATGTCGGAGACCTTGGAGTCGATGAGGCGGAGATCCAGCCGGGGCGCGCGACGGGCTTCCTGCCGCTCCGCCAGTCGCTGAGCGCGGTGCGCAGTGATCCAGCTCATGATCGCAACGACAAAGGCGGCGAGGGAGACGAGACCGGTCGCGATGGCGATCACGTCAGACGAGGTGAGACCTTTCATCCGATCGCCTCGCGCTTGCGGGCGATGCGCACTTCGGCAGCCGCATCCTGTGACGCCCTGAAAGGCCCATAGTCGGCCGAGATTTCCCCGAGGCGAGTGTTGTTCTCCTCATCGCCGACGATCTGGGTGAAGGCGACTCCCAGGGCGATCCCGATCATCAGGATGCGATCGAGCGTGTCGGCGATCCGCTCGGGATCCTCGGGACCGACCAGATAGCCGTTCCAGCTCTCACCGTCGTCAGCCATCCTCATGTGCCGCTGCAGGGACTTGCCGGAGGGGTGAACGGCATCGTCCGACATCACGCGATAAAGGAGGTACAGGTGTCCCAGAGGGCCGAGCTCCGCGAGCTTCGAGATGTTCAGGTTCGACACGGATCCGATGCTGTCCACAACATCCTGAAGCATCGCGGCGTCCGCGGACATACCGCTGCGGAGGATCGTTTTCGCCTGCCCCTTCTTGGCGGCGGCGGCATCCTCGATCATCACCGCGCGCGCCTTGTCCGGATTGTCGTGAAGCGCGGCCATCAGCAGGGTGTTCTCCAGCAGTCCGCGCGCCAGTGTCCGCGCCTCAACATCCATGCCGCGTTCGGCCATCAGCACCGCTCCCTGCAACTGGGCGCAGGACCGATGCAGGAGAAGCAGGGCCATCGGCTCGCGGTCGAACGGCATGCCCCGCACGGTTTCGCAGGCCGCGGTGGCGGCCTTCTGAAGGCAGGCATTGAGGGCTTCGACGAGTTCGAACCCGAGGGCGTTGCCGTTCCGCCTGGCCTGGATGCGGTCCGAGATCGCCGTCGACAGAAAGCCTGCTTCGTTGAAAGTCGTCATGCTGCGGATAACACGGTCGTCCCGTCTTGAAGGCAAGGGTCGTCTCTCCCTACCTAGGATTCACGCCCAGGGCGCACGGGGAGGGACTATTCGGCGGGATGACGCAGCAAGGGTTCAGCGCGAAGGACATGGTCGGGGCCCGCGCCTTGTTGGCGTGGTCGCAAGCTGACCTGGCCAAGGCGGCGAATATTCACCCCAGCGAGGTCGCTGACTTCGAGCTCGATCGGCGTGAGGTCAGGCCTGCCGCCATCGAGGCCATGACTGAGGCGATCGCAGACGCCGGCGTCCGGAACGACGATCAAGGCCTCAGCCTCATTGAAGATCCCGCTGCGCCGACCCCCTTCTCCGGCGGGAACCCGACCCGCTTGATCGAGGCTTCCGACCTCGTCGTCTGGGCCGACAGCCGCGACGGCCAGGCTGGCATGCCCGAGCTTCTGAGCCGTTTGATCCGCGCCGAGCGCGGGGTCGCCGCCAGAGTTCGATTCCCGTCCGGCGACAGCGTCGCTCAACATGGCTGGGACGGCGAGGTCCGCGTTGTCGGCGCGTCGGTCAGGATTCCGGATGGCCAGTCGGGGTGGGAAACCGGGACCGACCAGAACAAGAAGTCAAAAGCCGATGGAGACATAGAGGCCCGAACGACGGATCACGGCGACCTCGACCCGGCGGATACGACGTTCGTCTTCGTAACGCCCCGTCGTTGGGCAAAGCAGAAGGACGTCTGGGCCAAGGCGCAGCGCGCCAAGCGCATCTGGAAGAACGTCCTGGCCTATGACGCCGACGACCTGGTGGACTGGATCGAGTGCCATCCCGGCGTCGGCCAGTGGCTCGCAGTCCGCCTTGGCAAGCGCCCTAGAGATCTGAAGTCACTCGCGGACCTCTGGGCGGACTGGTCGGGCGCGACCCAGGTTCCGTTGAGCGGAGAGCTTACATGCATCGGACGCGACGAGGATGCTGCGGTCGTCCTGCGGTGGCTTTCGGCCCCCGCCTCAGAGCCGCTGTTCGTTCAGGCCGAGTCCGTCGAAGAGGCGGCGGCCTTTTTCCATGCGACGATCGAGATGTTGCCTGATCGGTACTATCGCGCCGTGGAAACCCGCGTCCTGGCGCCGGAAACATCGGCAGCGGCGGCGGAGCTTGCCGACGGCCTGACGCCGCTCATCCTCATCCTCAACGAGACGGAAGCCGGCGTCGCTCAGCGGCTCTCTCGAAAGGGCCATTATATCTACGTCGCCCTGGGCCCGAACTCGGAGGCGCCTGACTCAGCGCGTCGGTTGGCGAAGCCGACCCGGAACCAGCTGCAGCAAGTGTTGGAGCGGATGGGCCTCGAGTACGGCCAGGCGCAGAATCTCTCGCTCGACGCCGGCCGTAGCCTCGCCGTCCTTCGCCGTCTCATGCCTGCGGCACCGGGCAGCCGTCCATCCTGGTCGATCCCGCAGCCGCCTCGTCCGATGCTGGGTGCGCTTCTCGCCGGCGGATGGCTCGAGACGCTGGACGGCGACAAGGCCGTCATCGAACAGCTGGCCGGCGTCCCGTACGAAGAGGCCGTCAGAGCGCTCGGGCCATACGCGACCGCTCTGGACGGGCCTCTGCGCAAGCGCGAAGACGCGTGGCGACTGAAATCGCCTCGCGACGCCTGGACCCTCCTCGCGCATAGTCTGACGGCTCCGGACATCGACCGCTTCCTGTCCGTCTATTGCGAAGTCTGCGCCGAGATCGATCCGACATGGGACATGGCGCCGGACGAGCGCTGGCTGGCTCCCATTCGGAACATCCACCCGCGTTTCTCGTCATTCCTGAAACAGTCGATGACGGAAACGATGGCGCTTCTGTCGTTGTACGGCGACCGGGCGGGTCTGGTGGACGGCGTCGAGGCGAAAGTCGCCAGGTCCCTCACCACAATTCTGGACGGCGCCACGGAGGCGATCTGGTGGTCCCTCGGACCCGTCCTGCCGAAGCTGGCGGAGGTCGCGCCTTCGGCCTTCCTTGGCGGCATCGAACGTGCGCTCGGCCCGACGCCCAGCCCACTGATCGCCTTCTTCGAGCCCGAGACGTCGACCCACACCGTCACGCGGCTTCCCCAGCTGATGTGGGCCTTGGAAAGACTGGCCTGGGATCCGGCTCTTCTGCCTCGGGTCGCCGACGTCCTGGCGCGGCTCGATGCGCTGGATGGGGGCGGCAACAACGTCGCCCGTCCGAAGCAGGTTCTCACCACGATCTTCCTGTCGTGGTCTCCTCAAACCCACGCGACGCTGAAGCAGCGGCTGGCCGTCATCGACGGCCTGCGCAAACGACATGGAGACATCGCCTGGGATCTCATGATCTCACTCCTGCCGCGCTCGCACGCGATCACGATGCCGACGTCGTCTCCGCATTGGCGCAAGGCCGCGCCAACCGACCGCGAGGCGTCGCCTGAGACGGTCGTCCACGACTGCGTCGTAGAGGTCTCAGACCGGCTGATCGAGGATGTCG
Source organism: Brevundimonas sp. EAKA (assembly GCF_000698025.1). Lineage (NCBI taxonomy): Bacteria > Pseudomonadati > Pseudomonadota > Alphaproteobacteria > Caulobacterales > Caulobacteraceae > Brevundimonas > Brevundimonas sp. EAKA. The sequence goes on from NZ_JMQR01000005.1 coordinate 32,806, forward strand.
GCAATCGGCCAAAGCGTTGGAAGGCTCTGCTCAAGGCCATGGAGCTCCTTCTGCCCGACGCTCGGGCTGGGATCGGCCAGAAGTTGCTGGAGGCGGAGCCGACGATCATCGGCGAAGAGGATCGCGACTTCACGCGCACGGCCCTTCGGAAGGTCCTGGCTCGCCACCTGGAATTCCAGGACGCGGACTGGTCGATCCCGGCGGATGAATTGACGGTCTTCCAGACCACCCTCGAGCGGTTCAAACCCGAGGATGTCCTCTGGAGGCATGCCTGGCTGTTTTCCAACGGCACCGGCTGGATGGGTTCCGTGCGCGAGTGGCGTCAGTCGCTGGACGAAGCGACCGCCGCCCGTGCGGCGGCCTTCGAGGAGATCGTCGAGGTGCGCGGAATCGACGGCGCGCTGGCCCTCCTCGACCGATGCGATCAACCCCGGTGGGTGGGAGAGGCGGTAGCGCACTCGCCCGCCGCAGCGTCCTGGCGGTCAGACTTCATCGAACGCGGACTGGCCTCCGATGACGGGCCGCTCTGGCAGGCCGCAGCCGAAGCGATCGGCCTTCTACGCGAGAAGGAAGGCGGCGCCGATTTCGTCACCCGCCTGCTGCCGGCGCCGGCCCCCCAACTGGACGAACGCGTGGTCGGACGCCTGCTCCACTTCCTCCCGGCGCGCCCCGAGACCTGGTCGGCGGTCGCGGCCTACGGCCTCTCGTCAGAAGATCGCTACTGGCGTACTCTCGCGGGGTGGGCGGTGGCTGAGACCAAAGAGGAAACCGAGCACGCGATCCGGCGCTTCAACGTCGTCGATCGCGCTCGTGACTCTCTCCATCTGATCGGAAGCCGCCTTGAAGTCGACCTCGATCCAAAGCTGATCGTCGAGACGCTCCACTTGGCGCTGAAGACGATGAACCAGGCGAGCGAGGACACGAACGAGCCGGTGATGCGGCTCCACTACCTCACGCGGATCCTCGCCCACCTCGAAAACCATCCCGAGGTGTCGGACGAAACCTTGGTCCTGCTCGAGTGGTACTACTTCCACATGCTGCGGTACTCCGAGCGACCCAGCCCGGCTTTACACCGCGAACTGGCGAGGAACCCGGACTTCTTCCTCCAGGTGCTGACCATGGTCTTCCTGCGGGACGACGACGGCGGCGGCGCAGACGAGGACCTCCCGGGCGGACCCGCGACGCCGGAACAGCGGGCCGCCATGGCCCGGCACGGCTACGATGTGCTGGATGCTTGGAACCGCATCCCCGGCGCAGACGACAAGGGGCGGATCGACGGCGCCGAACTCGAGCGGTGGGTCACGGAAGTGCGCCGCCGCGCGTCGGAACTGGGACGCAGCCTGCCGGCTGACCTCCGGATCGGCCGCATCCTCGGGATGAGCGCAAAACCAGCCGGCGAGGTTTGGCCTCCCATCGCCATCCGCGAGATTCTCGAGAGCGCAGGATCAGAGACCCTGGAGGATGCTTTCGTCTCGGGTGCGTATTCATCGCGCGGAGTGATCACCCGTGACCTGAGGGAAGGCGGTCGCAAGGAGCGGACGCTGTCTGACCGCTACAGAGATCACTCGTCGGCGATGGCGTCAGACTACCCCGTCACCGCCCGGCTACTGAATGACATCGCCGATATCTACGACGGGCGGGCGAAGCGCGAAGATGACGAGGTCGAGGAGCGGAGCTGGCACTGAGATGCCAGCCGAGCGTGATCAGCTTGCTGCGCCTCGAAGCTGATTGAGGCGCTCGCGGCAGACTTCGGCGACGACGGCCCCGAGGCGGCGGGCCGAAATCGCCAGCATTTCGAGGTCTTCCCGGCTGACATCGTACTGGTCCGAATAGCGGGCCTCGACATAGGCGCGCTTCAGCGTCTCGAACCGCCGCCGTTCGGCCCGCTGCTCACGCGGCCACGCCTCGACAAGGCGCTTGTCGATGTCCTCGGCCAGCGACCTCAGGAACTTGATGTTGTGGGACCGCGGGAAATAGAACGTGTGGACGAGCAGGAAACAGATGTAAGCCGCCTCCACAGTCTGGTGGAGTTGGAACGCTGCGTTCTTACGCCTCGAAAGCGTCGACTCCTGCGCCAGCAGGTGCGCGACGGTGTCGAGCCAGACTTCAATGTCCGCCTGCTTCGTATCGAAGTACCGCTGCGCCATCTCCAAGGCGTCAGCCGGCGTCATCGGCTTGGGAGTCGCCAACGGATGGCCCGGCAGCTCGTAGAGCATGACCCCGTCGCGGGCGATGTCGGTCCAGAAGTATTCGCCGCGTCCGAGAGCCTGGTTCACCTCGGCGAGGTCGTGCACGATGATGTTGACGATCCGGCCAACCGACGGGTCGTGGAGGATCTTATTCTCGGCCTCCCACCAGTAGTCGGCGATGTCGGTCAGCTTGGGGTGGCTGACGATGACCAGCAGATCAAAGTCCGAGAGGTAGCCGTTGTCCGGTTCGTCCAAGAGACTGGGCGACGAACATCACCTTGACCCCGTAGCCGCTGAGCAGGCGCAGGGACTTCTCGAAAAAACTGACCCGGCCGAGCAACGGGAACTCATCCATCAGCATGAGAAGGTTATGGCGCTTGGGCCGCCCATCGGCGGCTTCGGTCTCCCGAACCGTCAGGGACTGGGCTGCAGCGTAGAAGAAAAGACGCACCAAGGGCCTCAGCGCTGCGCTGTCAGCCGGCGCGACCTGAACATAGAGAGACAGGGGCGCCTCAGCGCACATCAGGTCCCCCATGGAGAAATCCGACCGGGACAGGGAGCGCTCGATGTCCTCGCCCGCCAGCCATTTGAGGTAGGAGCGCGCCGTCCCCTGGACCGAGGTCCGGAAGCGATCATGCATCGCCGCATAGCCCTTGACCGCCGTGGCGATGAACGGATGTGTCTTCGGTTCGCCGCTTGGACCCGGACGGTGCAAAGTTTTGGTCATGACGTCGGCGGCGCTGTCGAGGTCGGCCAACATTTCGCGGACCTTGACCAGGGTCTTTTCGTCATCCTCGGCGGTGTAGAGGACGTGCAGGATCACGGCCTCGAGGATTTCCGACGCAGCCTTGTCCCAGATCGCCTCATCATCGCGGACGCCGCCGGGATCGGAGAGAATGGAGACCAGTCGCTGAACGTGGGCGAGCTCTCCCGGTCCCGGCAGAATTTCCGCGAGCGGATTCCAGCAGGCCGAGGCTGGATCGCGCGGATCGAAGTACAGTGCGTGGCTGAACCGGGCGCGCCAGCCGCTGCTGAGCCGCCAGAGCTCCCGCTTGGGATCATGAACCAGCACGCTGGAGTTCCACGACAACAGCGTCGGCATGACGTGGCCGCGCCCCTTGCCCGACCGGGTGCCGCCGGTCACGAGACTGGGACGGAGGTCGGTCGTTGCGAGAACGCGTCGTCCAAGGACGCCGAGGATGCATCCGCCGAGGGCAGTCAGCCCGGCGCCTTTGGCGTCCTTGAGCTCTCCCCAGCCCCGGATGCGTCGATGGGTCTTGTCCCCCGCCAGCGTCCCCACCCCCAGCCCCCCGACGCCGCCGACCAGGATCAACGGCGCGCACCGCGACATCACGGCCTGCGCCTCGGCGCCGAAGGCATACCGCCAGTGCAAAATGGCCCAGGGCGGATAGAGGGCGAGGTCGGGGCCGATGCGCCATGCCGGTCCCAGAGCGTCGGCCCAATGGTAGGTCCAGGCGAACATCTCCGTCGCGCCCTGGGCGCCCACGGCGAGGCCGAACCCCAATCCTGTCAGCTTGGCCCACACCTCAGGAGTCCGGAGGCCGGACATCCCGGCCAGCTTCAGCTTCAAGGATCAACGAAGGAGCGGCGTCCATTCGACGGTGGTGATAGGCGGTCAAGGCGTCGACCAAATCTGTTCCCGACGACCGTTTAAACAGACCCACCAGCGCCGCCGCCTCATGGTCGAAATCCTCGAACACCCGGCGTTCCGCCTCGGCCAGCTGCAACAGCGGACTGTTCACCCGGTCATAGGCGTCCACCAAGGCCGCATTGCCTGTGGTTCTAACCGCCCTGAACATGTGATCGGAAAGGGTGCGGCATGTTCTCTGCAGTCCACCGCCGCGCAGTACGGGTCTCGCCGCGGGATCCCCGCCCTTCAGGCTGGTCGTGAGGCACAGCAGGCGGAAGGCGAACCTGTCGCGGACAAGAGCGGCGTCAAGTCGGGGAGCCAGAAAGCCTCCCAGGGGCGCTCGCTCGATCAGGCCGAACCCACACAGCCAGCCCAGGGCCTCGCGAACCGGCGTAGCGGATAGATTCAGCCGGCGCGCCTCCTCGATGATCACCACCGGGGCTCCCGGCGTGAAGGCGCCCTGTTCGGCCCGTGCGCGAAGGCTTTCCAGGGCCAGGGTGAAAGGGTCATGCTTGCGGATCAAGGTGAGCTCCGATGGCAAACGCCCACTATGGCGCCTGCCCACGCCTCGCCAATGAGTTGCAGCCACGGGCGATCCGTCTCGGTCGCAAATCGTCCGAATCTCGGTCAGGAGGCGCTGCAAAACATGCCGATATGTGGCCGATTTTCCTGTTTGCTTTCGCAGCCGCACACGTGATCGTTGATCAGAAGCCGGACTGATTCTACGTCGGAAGACGGAAGGGTATGCGCGGATGAGTGGAGACGACCCGGAACTTCCAGACGATGGCGCGCTGCTCTCGGCGACCCTAAAGTCGTTGCGCCGCTACCGCCGGATGACGAAGGCGGAGACGGCTGCGGCCATGCGGATCGCCATCCGGACCTATGCCCGCTTTGAGGCCGGAGAAACCCGGCTCAACCTCGACTACATCCACCGCTTCGCCGCCGCGACGCAAAGCGACGCCCAAGCGATCCTGATGGCGGTGGCGATTGGATCGCCTGAGCACGCCAGACGGTGCGCAGAGAACCAGATGGGCTCCATCTACACCATCGGGCTCGAACAGTTCGACCACCTTCTCGGCGATGACATCCGCAACCTCGACAGCCGGAGCATCATCGCCGCCATCGTGCGAATGTTCGAGGAGCTCGCCAAGGCGCTGCGCGAAGGAGATCCGGCCCGGGATTGGATCGAGAAAGGCTCGGCCAATCTGCGCGCCAAGCGACCCAAGCCAGGACGCTGAGCTCAAATATACTCCAGATATAGCTTTGCAGCTGACCGATCTGCGCGCTCACTGGTTGCGCCACAGCCGTGGCGATCAACCAAGGAGAGACTGAGATGAAGACGACCAAACTGCGCCTCGTCAGCTTCGGCAGCGCCAAGGCTCTGACGCGGGACAACATCCAGGGCGAAGACACCGAGATGGGCGTGTTCCCCCGCCCGCTGGCCCTCGGCTGAACGAAAACGTGGGCGGCGGCTCACCGCCGCCCACACCGGTCGTACAGAAAATGCCCACACATCTCTGGCCGCGCGACGGCATTCATTTCGCCCGGGTGGGTGACGATCTCATCATGCTCGACGTCGCCGCCGACACGTACAGCTGTTTGCTGGGCGCTGGCTCCGTCGTCAGGCTTGAGGACGCGGGCCGCATCGCGATCGACGACGACGACCTCGCGATAGAACTCGAGACCCACGGTATCGTCCAGACCGACCGCCCTCTGCGCGAGCCTCGAACACCTGTTCTGGCCTCGCATGAAGCGCCGCGGTCTGCCGGCTCAACCGACGCGGCGCCCGTCTCCCTTGCCCTGGCCCATCTCCTCGTTTCGACCGTGGTCTTCCATCGCAAGACCTTGGCGCAACTGACCGTGGCCGTGGAGGTCGGCCCAAGGTCGGACGCCCGGAAGTCCGATCTGACGACGGTGCTCGCGGACTATCGCGCGGCCCTCCCCTGGACGCCGTTCGAGGGCGAATGTCTCCAGCGCGGTTTTCTTCTGAAGCGCCTTCTTCGTTCTCACGGGATCGCATCCGACTGGATCTTCGGGGTCAGAACCTGGCCGTTCGCGGCGCACTGCTGGATCCAGGTCGAGGACCTCCTCGTAGGCGACAGTCTGGAGCGGGTCCGTAGCTATACGCCGATCATGGTCGCCTGATGGGTCGCTACGTTCTCATCAGCGCGTCCTCCCAAACCGCCGCCAAGGCTCTGTCGGCCGATCTTCGCCGCCGCTGCGAAAACGCCGGATGGGCCGTCGTGGAACTGAGCACAGCGGCGTGGCTCGGCCTCGCTGGCCCGCATCGGCCCAACCGGCTGGCGGTGGGATCTTGGACCCTCGTTGGGGATGTTCTTCATCGGCGAAGGCCCGAGTTCCCTCCAACTGAACGGAATGATCCGTGGGACTACGAGCGCAAACTGATGGCGCGGTTCTGGGGACGCTTTGTGGGCGTACAACTCGCGGCTGACGGACAGGCCCGATCCCTCCTTCGTGACCCGTCAGGCGCCCTGGAGTGTGTCGCCTGGGAACAGGATGGACTTCTGGTCGTGGCGTCGAGCGTGCCTGACTGGCTCCCTGCAGGTCTGGCGATCCGGTGGTGTCCAAACCACGACAGGCTCGGTTTGGCCATGCGCGACCCCATGAGTTCTGCGGACTGGCTGTTGATGGACGGCCCCGTCACGGTTGCGCCGGGAACCGTCCAGCCCCTGCCGCTCTCCTCTTCTGCGGCCACGGTCTGGACGCCCTCGGGCTTCGCACGGCGGAGCCTGTCGCGCCGCTGGACGCTCGACGAGGCTATCGAGACCTTGACGACGGCCGTTGACGACGCCGTCGCGGGCCTTGCCGGCCTCGACGGATCACTGGCGGCGGAGGTGTCAGGAGGACTGGATTCCAGCAGCGTCGCCGCGAGTCTGGTGCGCAGAGCCGAGGTCCCTGTCGCGCTTTGGCTGAACGCCTACGGGGCGACACAGGAGGCCGATGAGCGGGTCTACGTGCACGCGCTGGCCCAGACACTGGGGATATCGCCGACGTTCGCGCCGCACGCTACAGGCAGTCTGACCGAGCCGCTCCTCGAGCAGATTTCGGGGGACTTTCGTCCAGGATTAAATGCGCTCGACGTTCATCATGACCTGGAGTGGGCGCGACGCGTCGCCGAGGCCGGCGCCTCGGCCCTGATGACGGGCAAGGGCGGAGACTCCATCTTCCTTCAGAACGCCAGCCCCGATGTTTTTACCGACCTCTGGAAAGCGAGAGGATGGCGCGCGCTTCTATCAAAGGATGCCGCTCGGCTCGCCGCTCGAAACGAGGTCTCGGTCTGGACGATGATCCAGCGCGCCCGGCGGGATACCCGACAACAGGGGTTCAGTCTGTTGCGTGACGACACCCTGCTCCCAAGCCGGGAAGAAGCTCCAACGCTGTCCCATCCCTGGCTCGCCGGCAGCGAGGCATTCGGTCCTGCCAAGATCCGACAGATCGCCGGCGTGATTGACAGCGTGTCGCGTCACGGTCCGTCCCTCCTGACGGAAACAATCGACGTCCGGCACCCGTTCTGCGCCCAGCCCGTCATCGAGGCCTGTCTGGCGATCCCGACCGCCTTGCTGACGATCGGCGGGCGCGACCGCGGTCTGGTCCGCCGGGCGTTCGCGGACCGACTCCCCGCGCTGATCGCCGAGCGCCGGTCCAAGGGTGACATGACCCGCATCTATGGCCGGATGGTGCTTTCCAGCCTCGACGTCCTCCGTCCCTGGCTTCTCGACGGAAGGCTCGCGGCGTCCGGTCTGATTGATCGCGCCCGAACGGAGGCGGCCCTCACTGAAGAAGCGCTGATGTGGAAGGGCCAGTTCGGCGCGATCATCCGCGCGGCCGCCTTCGAAGGCTGGCTCAGGGTGTGGACCCGGAGGTTCGGGGCTTCGTCCCGGTAACGTCTTCCGCAGCGAGCGTCGTCTCGAGCCAGTCGAAGATCTGCCCGTAGAGGTCACGGATGTTAGCCGGGCTCCAGTTGAAATGCTCCTCGCCCCAGTAGGTGACGAGGCGGGCCCGACCGCCCAGCCGGCTTAAGGCGCTGAACATCCGTTCCGACTGCGATGTCGTGACGAAATCCATATCGGCGGTCATCAGCAGGACGGGACTGTGGATTTGGTCCGCCGCGAGCCAGGGACTTGCTTTCGCATAGCGTTGGCTGGCCTCGAACGGCGACTCGCCGAGCCCACCGTGGCCGGTTTCGACCCACCCCTGCTGATTGAGCATCATGAATCCTTCTTCGGGTGCGGCCCGGTTGGCCGGGGTGAACTCTCCCCAAGCCCCGAACATGTCCGTGGTCGCCGCCCAGGCGATGTAGGATCGGTATCGGCTCGATCGCGTGGCGACCGCGAGCGCCGCATACCCTCCGAAACTGTGCCCGAAAATCGCGGCCCGGTCGGCTGGGAGTTCCGGATGGGCCGCGACTGCGGCCTCGAACGCCAGATCGACGCTGCGGGTGAAGTAGTCCGCTGGATCATCGCCGTACTCGCTTCCTGGGATCGAGGCGCTGAGGACGGCATAGCCGTCTCCGACGAGTATGGCCGGTCTGACGCCATAGATCAGACCGAGGGGACCGGACCAGGCGCCGCGACTGGCCGACCCGGGATAGAGGGACACGATGATCCCCCTGATCTTCTGGCCGGATCCCAAAGGCGGCCGGAACAGCCAGCTTCGCGTCGGGCGGCCGGACGCATCGAGATGGTCGATCGGTGTCGGCGTGGGCAGGGCGACTTCCCTGAGACCGACGTTGACGCGGTCGAGCGTGCGCGCCTCACCCGGCGTGAGAAGCAAGAGCGCTTCCGACACTCCGGTGCGCTCTAGCACGAGCGCGGCGGAGTGCGAGCTCGCCAGCAGATCGAGGGGTTCGCCGCCTCCGACCCCGAGCGTCTGGATCCTGGCGTCGGTGAGGATTTCGACGCCGCCGGTTGTCGTCAGGGCCGTCATCCAAGTCTGGCGCGGCGCAGCGTTGACCCGCAGCCTGAAAGGGGCCTCGACGTCATAAGGCGTGACGGCCTTCAGCCCCCCGTTGGCCGGCGTCTCTCTCCGGGCGCCAGACCGGGTGACGCGCCAGGCGGCGCCATCGGCGATGACTCGCAAGGCGTCGCCGCCGAGGGTTGAGATCTGATCCGGCGGGGCCGCCATCGTCGATGTCAGCGACCGGGCGTCGCCGTGTCGCGGAAGCGCATACCAGTCCCGACGACCGCTCCCCGGCTGACTGGCGAACAGGATGGGGATGGACCCCAGCCAGTCGGCGCGGACGCCCGTCACGAGGTCGATCGCCCGGCCGGGGGTCGGATCCAGCCCGTGGCGATCCACGGTAGTCACCGCGCCGTTCCGGTTGACTGTTCGGAGATCGCCGGTGCCCCATGACTTTCCGCTCGCCCGGCCCCAGACCAGCACGGAGTCGCCCTGCGGCGACCACCGCAACAGGTGCGGGGCTACTTCGAAGTCTGCGTCCGGAGTAATCCGCACGACCCGTTGCGGGTCGATGAGCACAAGTCGCTGGACCCAGGGAACCTCCGACTGGGACATCTCATCAGTGGGCAGCGGCCGAGGAGCGACCCCCTCGATCACGGCGACCCGGCCGCCGTCGGGGGAGAGGGCGAAATCCACGATGACGCCTTCAAACAAAGGTCGCCCCTTGCCCGTCGTGGCGTCGACCAGAACTAGGGTCTGCAGGCTGCCGGCGCCCTCGGCCATGGGCAGGCGGTTCGCCGTGTCAACGACCGTACGTGACGGGGCCTGACCCGACGCCGTTCGCGCCCAGGCCTGCGCGGTCCGGGTCTGACTGGCGTTGTAGTAGCGCAGGAGCCAAGGCAGGTCGCCGTCGCGACGGGCCATGACGACGACCTCGTTATCGCCGCGCCATTCGGCGACCGCCCCCATCTGCGGCATCTCCGGCGTCAGCCCCGTCCATAGTACGGACCGATCGGCCATCGTGACGATGCCGACCTCAAGCCGGGCGCCGGTGAAGCGGTAGATCAGGACGCGAGCGCCCGACGGCGACCAGGACCCGCGTAGAAGACCGGGTCCTCCGCCTGGGAGAAGCCGCTCGGACGCGGCGTTCGGGCGCCGCAGATCCACGAGCCAAAGGTCGGTGACCGTCCAGGACGCACGCTGGCCCAGATCGAACCGCGTCGCGCTGTCGTAGGGACCCCGTTTCTCATAGATGGCCCAGCGCCCGTCGGGCGAGATCGCCGCGCGGCCAAAGGCCTCCAGTCCGACGACATCCTCGACCGTGACGCCCCGATCCTGCGGGAACACGGGCGTGACGAAGCAGATGAGCGCGAGCAACGCCCCGGCCAGGGCGGACAGGGTCCGGACCATGGGACCGGCCTACCAGCGCTTGACGAGCTGAAGTGCCACGACCCTTCCCAGAAGACTGCCCTGACCCGGATCGAAGCCGAACCCGCTCGCGGCGTCGTAGAACGGCGGGTCCTCATCGAGAAGGTTCTGGACCGTCAGGCTGATCCTCAGGCCCGCCAGAGCTCCCGTCTCTGGGTTCCAGCTCGCCTGGGCGTCGGCGGTGTCCCAGGCGTCGATGCGAACGCCGGCCCGGTCCTCATAGGCGTCGACATGGTTCCAGTGGAGGCTGGCGGCGAACGCGCCGTCGGTCCAGGTCGCGCCGAGCCTCGAGCGGAACTTGACGGGAAAGCCGATCAATCCCGACACCTCCCGGACCGGGGCGGTGGGGGTGCTCCGGGTCTCGTATTCGAGAATGTAGGAGGCCGAGCCGTCAATCGAGAGATTCGCCAGGCCCAGCACGGTCGGAACCCGCCCTGAGAGGTCGAACCCCCTGACGCGGACCGCCCCGGTGTTCACCCAACGCGCGTCGACGATGGCCGCGTAGTTGGTGGCGGGATACAGGCCGCCGGCTGTGAACTCTGGCCGGCTCAGATAGCTCTGGACGAGGGCGAGGTCCGCCGCGTTGTCGGTCGGACGGACGAGGGTGACGAAATTCACGAGGTTCGGATCGGTCAGCACCCCGGACAGGTTCTCCGCTACGGGCCGGGCGATCCGGTCGGTGAAGCGGGTGTCGAAATAGTTGGCGCTGAGCGTCAGTCGGTTGCGACGGCGAAAGTCCGCCCCGATCGTGAAGGTCTCGGCCGTCTCGGGTTTGAGGTCCGGATTGCCGCCGCCCAGCTGCAGGGCCAAGGCTCGGCTTCCGTCGGCGCGCGCGAAGAAGGTGGCCGAGATCGCTGGATTGTCGTGGATCTGCGGCAGGGAGGCCGCGCGAAAGGACGTCCCCCAGGAACTGCGCAGGGCCAGACCGTCGACGGGAGACCAGGTGATCCCGACCTTGGGATTGGTGGTCGTCCCGAAGTCGCTGTAGTCCTCGAACCGTCCCGCCAGCGACAGTTCGAGGCTGCGTACACCAGGCCTCGCATTGTCGGCGCCGACGATCGGGATGCGGGCCTCGGCGAAGACGGCCTCGATATTGCGCGCCCTCTCCGGCGTGGAGGTGGAGACCGGCGCCGGCGTGGAGGAGAAGGTCGTGCTGCTGGCCTGGAACGTCTCGCGCCGCGCCTGGGCGCCGACGGCGAGCTGAACGTCGCCGCCCGGCAAGGCGAAGATCGGCCCCTGCACCAGAAGATTGGCGGACGACGCCCGGCTGCGGTCGCTTGTTTCCGAAAACCCGCTCGAAATGAAGTCCAGCACGGTCGCGGAATTCGCCGTGCCTGTGCCGTAGGGATTGAAATACCCATCGCGGGCGGCGCTGTAGGCGGTGGCTGCATCGTCCGGAGTGACGCCGAGCGCCTCGTTCAGGAACCGAGTGTTGACCCGTTCCGGAACCCGAACGGACCCTTTCTCGCCGGCGAACGAGACGTACCCCTCAAGTGACCATCGCGCGCCGAGATCGTAGCTCGCCCCGGCCGTGACACCGAAGCTTTCCGACCCCAGAGACTGACGCGGATTCCCCAGGTCCCGGACGAACGAGTATCCGACCATCTGGGACGCCGCGCCCGTCGGAGAGATGAAGAACGGGTTGGAGGCCGTGACCGTCATAAGGCCGATGCTTGCGGGCCCGGCGTATTCGATGTTCCGCTTGTTGTACCGCGCATCGGCCGTCAGCTCGAGCCGGTCGCCGATCTGTTGGCGCACCGCGCCATAGGCCGCCTGACGTTCGACCCCAGGCAGAAGATCGGCGCCCAATGAGGGCGCTTGCAGGTTCGCGGAGCCGGCGACGAAGTCCGCCGCGCTTTGCGCTGAGCCTGACGCATTCGGTCGGATGGCGAACTGGGAGATATAGGAGGCGGTGGCGGGGTTGAAGACGACCAGGTTACCCGGAGCCGAGAAGGTGAGGCGGCGATCCGTTCCCCCAAAGGGCCGCAGATCGCCGTCGGCGGTATAGGGCCGGTCCTGCGAGTTCAGCGCATTGATCGTCTGAACCTCATAAGCAAGGTAAGCCGATCCGGAAGACCAGGAGCGACCGCCGACGACGGAGCCGACGAGATCTTCCGCCCCGCCTTCGGCTGCGGACGCCCGCAGGCGGGTCTCTAATCCGTCGAACGACCGGCGCATGATGACGTTCACGACGCCGGCGACTGCGTCCGCGCCATAGAGGGCCGAGGCGCCGTCGAGCAGGACATCGACGCGCTCGACCGCCGCGGAGGGCATGGCGGAGATGTCGGAGAAGTCGCCCCGGAAGCCGGTTCCTGCCATCCGCCTGCCGTTCACTAGCACGAGCGTGGATGCCGGCCCCAGACCGCGCAGGTTCACCCCCGTGGCGGCCACCCTGTTCGAGCCTTGAGTGTCGGAGTTCGCGAGTTGCACGCCGGGCGTCGCCGAACCTGCGTAGTTTTGAGGTAGAGCCGTCACCGCCTCCGCCACTGTTGCGAACCCGCGAGCGTCCAAGGCGTCGCGGTCAAGCATCACCACCGGCGAAGACATCGGCCCGGACGACTTGAGCAAGGAGCCGGTGACGATGATGTCCTCGACCTGGGTGGTGACCTCCGCGCGCGGGCCGGCCGTGTCGGCGCGCCTCAGGAAGATGACGCCGGGGCGGACCTCGGACGGGCTCAGACCAGTCCCGGACAGAAGCCTTGCGAGCGCGTCCTGCGCCGTAAATCGCCCGCTCAGTCCCTCCGTCCGAAGGCCCACGACCAAATCACCGGAGAAGAAGATTTGCCTATCGGACTGGGTCGCGAACAAATTCAGCGCGTCGCGCAGCGGACCCGCCGGAATGTTGAACTCACGCGCATCCTGAGCGCAGGCCGTCGCGCTGATGGATACGGCGCAGGCGACGATCGCGCTGCAGGACAATAGACTCAAGCGACTCATATTCAGGGCTCCCCTCGACGCCACGCGACGTCGAAGAGGAGGTGATCGAGGCCCCGGGCGACCCCGGAGCCTCGACGGATTTATTTTCCGCGTTCCGACAATCGGATCGAGCCGTCCGGCCCGGCCGACGGCTCCAGACCGAAAACGCCCGACGCCGCTGCGACAAAGGCGTCACGATCCCCCGTCTTGAACACGCCGTTGACCGGCACTGTCGCAAGATCCTTCGCCTCCAGAACAACCTTTGCAGTGAGGTACCGGTTCACCTCGGCAACCGCTTCGTTCATCGGCGTGTCTCGGAACACGATCCGTCCCTCGGTCCAACTGGTGGCCGTGGGCAAATCAACCGAGCGACTGGCTGTGCCGGCCGGGGTCACTCGCGCCTCCTGGCCCGCCGCAAGTCGTAACGGCCTTTCCGGCCCGGACAAACGGGTCACATCCACCGCGCCGCTGACCAGAGTGACGCTGACGCCGGAGCCTTGCCGCTGGACGTCGAACACCGTCCCTATGGCCGTCACGCGCGCGTCGCCCGCCGCGACGACAAATGGTCGCTGACCGTCATGGGCCACGGAAAACATCGCCTGTCCGCGTTCAAGATCGACGAGACGCTGGCCGTCGCTGAACCTGACCCTCATCCGGGAATCTGTGTCGAGGCGAACCGACGACCCGTCCGCCAACTGTACGACCCATTGCTCGCCCACGCCGGTCGTGAAGGTGGATCGCCCCTGCCACCACGTCCATCCGCCGATCACGAGTGCCGCAGCTGCGCCGAGGGCGGCCAAGCCCAGCAGTCTTCTGGTCGATCGATCCTCTGACGTCTTGCGGAGTCGACGCGACATGGCGTCGTTGAGCGCCTCGGTAATCTCCGGCCGACCGGCGAGCTTCCGGCTTTCCGTCCAGATCAGCTCGACCCGACGATACGCGTCCGCGTTGGCCGGAGATTTCCGCCAGTCGAAAAACTCCCGGATCGTCTCTGTCGTGACGCTGCGCGCGCCGAGGCGTTCGTGCCACTCGGCCGCTTCCTGGTCCGGAGTTTCAACCCGTGCTTTCGGGTTGCCCATGATACGCCCCATTCCCTAGCGCCGAAGCTCTGCGGCGCATTGAGCCAAGGCCTTGGTCATGCGCCATTCGACGGTCTTCGGACTGATGTCCAGTTGCTCGGCGATCTGGTTGTTCGTCAAACCGCCAAATCTAGATAACACAAAGACATCCCGGAGAGGTTGTGGCAAGGCGAGCACGATTTCCTGAATCTGCACCGCCGCGTTCTGGGTGGGCTCCAGGGCCATTGTTCCCAACGGAGCGGCGCTGTCGAGTATCTGCCGCCGCCGCCGATGCTGACGATCCCCGCTGAGACCGATGTTAAAGGCGACCTTCAACAGGAATGCCCGGGGGTGACGGATGTCCAGATCCGCCTCGATCGCTGCCACTCGTAGCCAGATTTCCTGGACCAGATCCTCAGTGTCCGCGCCGAACCGGCGACGAAGTCGCGCGACAAGCCAAGGTGAGTAGCGGCGATAGAAGGCTTCCAGTCGGGCGTGCCGGCGGGACCGGCCGCTGTTCTCGTCTCCCACGGTCTTGGCTTCCGACACGCAACCGCCTCCATCCAGATGAAGGGGCGCTGAGAGTCGCACATGGAAATACCTGCGCCCGTGAGGGGTCGTCGGACGACGTTATCGACGCGTCCAGACAGGACGGCGGACAGCTCGAAACCGTCGTCGTCATGATCAGCTAGAATGTCGCAGGGGATTCCACGCCCCTATCGGCCAAGGCCGACATCGGAATCGTGGCTGATTTGATTTAGGTCCGCAAGACCCGGAAAGGTGGAAAGGGGCGGGCGTTGGAACCTTGCGACACAAGGCCCGGAAATTTCAGAGAGTGTCCGACCGCTACAGGCTTTCGCCGGTCCCTGCGGACAATGGACATGCGCCTATAGACCGGCGCCCGCTCGGCACCCTATCGCGGCAGCGGGCCATTGGGAACTGGCGCGGAGACATCCGGATTAGCCAAAGACTTCGGACGCCGCATCTGCGTCCCTCATGGCTGGGATGACAGCCGACAGCGTAGGGTGACCGCTGTAATCGAGATCGCCCAGATGAAGGAGCGACAGACGTCTCAGTGCAGCGGCGGCGGTCGCGATACCGACGGAGGCGATCTGCTTTTGCGCGTCATTGGGAAAGAAATAGTCCACCCGATGATCGTCCATGCGGAAGAAGCTCATCGGGGCCGCGTGGAGGTGGGCTGAGAAGTACCCGTAGAGCGCAGTGAAAACATCAGGATTCCAGCCCGCAAGGGCTGCAGACTTGCGCATACCGCCGATGAAGATCGTTTCGCCTGACACGAGGCGCTTCTGTTGTTCACCATCGAAGCCCGCGAAAGCCGGATGTGACCGAATTTCCATAATCAGGTCTTCGCGACCCGCCTTCAGGTCAGCGGTGCCCGCGGATGCGGGCCAGGCGCGAAGCAGCTTGATTCTGGAGACCGTGTCGTGAAGTCGCAGCACGGCATAGCGGAAGGCCCAGTCCTCCTCGTTCACCCGTTCGACCAGGTAGGCATACATCGACAGGCATTCGACGATCATGCGCGCGAGGCCCAGCACCGCAGAATGATCGAACATGTTGGATCGACACACGAAGCCGATCGACCGACCATGGGCGCAGGCCTTGGCGTGCACCATAGACGCCAGTTCGCAAGCGCGGTCCGTCGCCGATCCAGTCAAGACCATGGAGACATCGTTCGAGAACCCGCTGACGAGGATGAGCTCTTCCAGAGCTTCATCCACCGGGGTCACGGGCGCGGATACTCCATCGCAGGCTCCGAGGGCATGGCGCCGTCGGCGCAATTTCCTGTTGAGGTTCACCGACGGGCGCCCGGGTCTGCTCGCAACGTCGTCGCAACTCCCGCAAGCAGGGAATGGGGCGCGGGCATTGGAATCCTCCGACAAAGAGGCGCGCTGATTGAAGGGCGGCCGCATCCTAACGCCTGCCGAAGCACGCGTTCCCCGGACCGAAGACCGACCTCTATTCACGTCTACCCGCTGAGCTTCATTCTGGCAGATTCCCCATCCCGCGAAAACGCCCAAGACAACACGCAAGCCGTGCTTTTCCTTGCCGACTGCCCGCCAATCAGAGAGACTCGGACCGATGAAGAAACCTCTGAAGTCATTGACGCCTGCGAAACGCCGGGAGCTGGACCACGCCGTGGCCATCCTGCGGGAAGAGTTTGCCGTCGCGACCTCCACGCGCAAGGCGCAGCGCCTGCGCGACGGACGCATCCTCAAGATCATCCTGTTCGGCAGCTACGCGCGCGGCGACTGGGTTCACGACCCGGTCGGGCGGTATTTTTCGGATTTCGACCTACTCGTCGTCGTCGACCATGAGGACCTGACGGATTTCGAATTCTGGGAGGACTCAGAAAAACGGCTTCTGGCTGACATCACCTCCGGCCAAATGTTGCGCACCCCGGTCAGCGTTATCGTCCACAGTCTTGATGACGTGAACTACAAGCTGGAGCACGGTCGATCATTTTTCATCGACATCGTCCGCGACGGCGTGACCCTGCTGAACACGCCCGGGGTGGACTTTGTCGAGTCTATGGTGCTCTCGCCGGAAACGGCATTGCAGGAGGCAGAAGACACCTACGAAGAAGCCACCGAGAGCGCCGACGAGTTCATCGACCTAGCAGATGTTTCACGCTCTCGGAGCTACACACGAAAAGCGGCTTTCCTCCTGCACCAGGCTGTCGAAACCCTCTACGCCGGACTGTTGCTCGTCCTCACCGGCTATTCACCGAAGTCCCACAAACTGACCAATCTGCGCCGGCTGACGGAGCCCCTCGTGCCTGGTCTGGCGCAGGCTTGGCCTCACGAGACCAAGCTCCAGCGGCGCAGTTTCGAGCTCCTTCGCGCCGCCTATGTGAAGGGTCGATATTCGAAGCATTTCAAGATCACCGACGAAGAGCTGGCATATCTCGTTGAACGGATCGGGATTCTGCGAGGCCTGATCGATGCGGCGTGCCAGAAACGGTTAGCCGACCTGCGTGATCAGGCCGGTCGAACCGACTGATCAATCGGCTAAGGTAGCCGACCCCCACCGAACAGCAGGATCGCGATTGCCCCAGATTCCCCGGATTCTCGTCCCGCTCGACCCTCATGATCCAAACACCTGGATCGAGGCGCTCAGCTATGGGCTCGATCTGTGCGACCCCGGAGAGACGGATGCCCATCGGATTATCCTTGCGGTCCCGAGCCGCGCCCAGATGAAGTCCATGACTATCGCGGGCCACCTCGGTGCAATGTTCACCAAGGCGCTCGCCGAGGGCCAGAGCGTAACCCTCCCCCGCGGTGTGACTCTATTGGCGGAAGCTGTCGCCCAGCTCCGGACGGGCGCTGAGAAAGTCGTCGTTATCGCCTACTACGCGGACGACCAGGCTCTCGATAAAGTGGATGGTCTAGCCAATGTTGAGGGCGTGGTGGTCGTGCCGAGCTGGGCAGACTCCGTTTCCCGCTGGACGAAGCGATGGACGCCACAGGTGCACGGTCAGGCTGCGGTCGCGCCAGTCATCCTCATCGCAGACCCCAAGGTCGAGAAAGCCCTCAAGACACTGAGCCGATCAGTCAATCTCGGACCCGAAGTCTTACACGCATCCGACGACGCCTTAGCCGAGCAAACCTTCCGCATCCTGCGCAATAAGGGGCACAAGGCCGCGCCTGCCGATATTCGCTCTTGGGCCATAAAGAACGGATGGAAGGACAAGGCTGCCACCCGGCTGGAGACCTTGGCCGCACGCATCCTCCTCTCGAAGGCGAAGCCCTCCCTCGCCAAGATTCCTGAGGCGGAAACGCGCTACGCCAACTGGGTCTAGGCCGATACCTTCGTCGGGGTACCGCCTTGCGCAATGCGGTCATGAGCATGCCTGCTGGCATAGACAGTCGACGCTGAGGGCTGAGCATTTGCTCAGGAGGCATAGGCCCAAGTTAGGGCTGGCCCTGCAAGGACCCAACGGATCTCTGCCCGCATCCCGGCAACTGCACGTTTCGTCAGATCACGGCGGGTCTAGAACCTGGGCTTACGCCGATCTGAAGCAGCCACACCCGCGATCGACTTTCAATGAATGACAATGCGCACGAGGCTGTGCTATAAGAGTTTCACGGCCGTCTCGCCGGACCTGTCGCCGGGTCAAAGCGGGCAGATAGATCAAGCACCTCCTGTCGATCCTCAACAGAGGTCGATGCGTAATCGGCGAACTTCGACCATTTGCTGAGGTACCGACAATGCGCGTTTTCTATCTGAGTCATTCTAATCTCAAATCTTTGAAGCGGTCGCTCGCTGGCCAGCAGGACGTGCGTTCGAGCCATCTTACCGAGGCCATTGCGAGGGGCTTCGGCTTTGGAACGGCCGCAGCCCTTCAAGCCTGGATGAACGATGACGACGGTCAGTATCGGCCGTTTGATCAGGAAGCGTTTTCGGATCGGGTCAGCGAACTGCATGGAGCTTCTGAAATCACGTTCAACTTCCCCGAGCTTCCCCGCGAAGACCGGTACGTCGAAGACGTCTTCGATCAACTGCATCCCATCGTCTTCAGGAAGGATCACATCCAGTTCCAACTGCCAGGCATCCACGAGATCGTTGACATTCAGCTGCGCCCTCTGCCGGGCGGGTGGTTCCGGTTCGACCGCTCACATGCGATCCACACGCCGGTCCAAGCAGGCCCTTACTACCCGAGTCGTGACATTGACGATGACGCGTCTTACGCCATGCATCGGGCGATCGAGAGCCTTGCGAGCTATCACCGCGAGGCGGTTGGCGAAGGGCACACGCCCTCTGAATCCTGGCTGGTCAGTCGCTCACGTTAACGAACTGGACTTTGTTCCCCCTCCTCGACAGGAGGGGGAATGTCGTCTGAGAGAGTAATGGATGTCTGGGATGTCGCATCCTTTCCGGAACCGGTGATCGAAGCACTCCGTGCTGTAGACGGCGCTTTCGTGGCCCACACGCTAAACGTCACCCAGAATCGCTATGAGCCGGACCCCACGGACGAGCCACGTCGGCTCGGGCTCGACGTGATCGCTCGCACCATGGCGGGAGTAACCATCCGAGCCTGGCACTACGGGCGTCTCTGCGCCGATGAGGTGGAATTACTGATGCGCGAAGGCCTGTGGCCCACGAGTCAGCATCGTCGCAATATGCGCCTACGCACGCGGCAGGATGCCGGCGACCTGACGAGCGACGATGTCGCGAGCCTGACGGCATGTTGAGAGCTGAACACGGACTCCTTCGGTGTCAAGGACGGGGCTGTCTTCATGACCTCCACGCCTCGGCACCCCGAGGAGGACTATGTGTGCAGCCTCCTCGCATCCTGGGGTGGCGAGGCGTTGGCGCGCCCACGCGCAGGAACGCCCCTCGGCCAACGGCTGGCGCTTATCGGCGAGCCCGCGGTCCTCGAGATTGCGCTGCCATTCGATCTTCTCCCCGACTGGCGGCGAGGCCTCGTCGTGGAGGCGATTGAAGGTGGGTGGCTTGCTCGCCAGGGCTGTGGCGTTACAGAGAATGGACGGGACCTGCACGTGATCGAGCCATTGGCTCCGGAACGTATTTTGAGGGTGCTTCGTCCGTGCGACCACGACTTCCATACCCTCGGCAAATCCTATCCCACGGCAGCGGTCTGCCTGTCTCCGGATGGCGCGCTCCGCCGGTAACCGGGGCGAGTCACCGACTGAGGTTCGCGCCCCTGCCGGTGACCAGTTGCGCCAGACCGTTAGTCGAGGGAACGAGCACTACCGTCTGATCGATCTTGACGCCGGCGTACCCCATCCGAAGCCTGGCGTAGTGTTCCACACCCGATCCGTCGCGCACTACCGCCCACGGCGAAGCCCCTGCCTCATCATGAAACCCCGTTTTCACGACCACACCTCGCACCGGCTCCCTGCCGAGAACCCGTACATCCCTCGCGCCCTCCAGCCGACGCTGATTGAGGGTGCGGATGATGTCCCGCCGCACTTGGAGCGTGCGCAGTTTCGTCTCCATCTCGCCGTCGAGCCGATACCGCCGCCCGGACCGCCCCGCGAGCCCTAGCCGTTCCAGATGTCTCAGCCGCCCGCGCGTCAGAGCCGCCCAGGCGTCGGTTGATCCGACCCCGTCATCGACCATCCCGTTCTTGTCCGCCTCGGCGATCAGCCGCCGGTCGAAACCGGTAAAGCGGTCGGCCTCCGTCTCCTTCCAGATGCGCCGCTCAGCCTCCACCCGCGAGAGATCGCCAAGCCGCTCCTGCGCCACTTCCTGCGCCCGCGCGCGAAACCCATAGCCGATGTAGTCGCGCGGAATGACGAGGTCTCGCCCGTCCTCGCGCCGACCCCGGACCAGCACATGGGCGTGAGGTTGATCGGTGTCGAAATGGCAGGTCGCCACCCATTTCAGGTTCGGCTCTCCGAGGTCCGCCGAGACCCGGCCCATGACCTCGCGGACATAGGATTTCATGTCGAGCCGATCGCCATGTTCCGGCGAGATGATGAACCGGAAATGATGCCGGTCCTGGCTCCACCCTTCCGTTTCAAAACCGGGTTGAACGCCATCGAGACCAGGGTCGAAAAACTCCGGCCGCGAGCCTTCCGCCCCGGCGCCCGCTCGCCCGAGGTAGGCCACATGCTTGGCGAGCGCGGCTCCCCGATCGGCGCCCTTGCCCATGTGCCGCGAGACCAGCGCCTTGACGATGACCTTCTGGCGAACGTCCAGACGAAAGGCGCGACCTGACCGGTTCTGAGCCGCCTTGAGCACCCCTGACCGGTTTCCCAGCGTAAAGGCCCTCGAACTCGCCAGACGCTTGAGCATGCCGCTTTTGACATCCATCCGCTCGGTCTTGAGGGAAAGGGGAAGGCCGACGTGCACCGCGTCGACGGTCCGCTCGGAACGGGCTGAGACCCGCCCCTCGATCGCGTCCCGGATCAGCATTCGCAGTCCTCCAGAGCATGGAGCGAAGGCTCGAAGGATGACAACTCAAGACAAGTCGTCAATGATGCTCCGAGCTGCCGCTAACTGTCGGGCAGAATAGAAGAAACCGGCGCAGTCAAAAACACCCTTTTATCTTGCCCTCCGACCCTTTTTGCAGATTGTCATCCATCGAAATCACACGCCGACATACCCTATCAACAGTCATCATAGTTGGTGACCGGAAGCGAGATACACACGCTGCACAGGCCGTCGATCGGATCGAGCCGCCGGATGACAAACAAAAACCCGCCCGGCCGAAGCCGAGCGGGTCGTTGTTTTCAGGTCCAGTCTCTCAGGCGGCCCGGGCCTTGATGGGCACATGCCGCAACCCGGACTCCATCGCCTTCTGCCCGAGGTTGAGCGCAGGTCCGAACGGCCGGTGGTCCTCCCTCATCCCCGCCAGCGAATGGACCAAGGTCAGGCAGACCTCCGGCTCGAGCGCGATGAGCTCGTCGTTCGCCCTGAAGGGAGCCGCCTTGCCGTGGGTGTCGAAATCCGCGCGGGCGAGGATCAGCTTCACCCCCTTCTGCTGGGCCCATTTGATCGCGAGTTTCTCGGAGCCCTTCGCCCCGGTCGTCGCCAGAGCCATGTCCGGCCATTCCTGTTTCGCCCAGTTCAGAGCGTCGAAGATCCGACCGGCATCCTCCGCGCTGTCGGCCGTCGGCGCGCCCCGGAAGGCGATCACCGGACCGCCCGGATCCGCCTCCCCGGACTTCCGCTGCTTGATCGCCCGGATCGCCTGTTTCGCCTCAAGCTGGGCCGCCGTCAGATGGGTGCCGCGCCGCGATCCCCGCCAGGCCGTCCAGACCTCCCCGGTCGCGACCGTCCAGGTCTCAGACGCCGCGTCCCGGATCAGTTCGCAGGCCTGCGTCGCCGCATCGCCTGCTCGGGCCTTCGCCGTGGCTTCCTGGAGTTCGACGTCAGCCGCTTCCGATCCGTCGAAGTCCCGGTCGAGCGATCGCATCGTATCGCGCGCCCGGTCCGCATCGCGTTCGATCCGCCCGGCCGCCGAATGGAAGGCGCCGATCAGGGCCTCTCCCAGGATGGTCTGGAAATCCTCCAGCGCGGTGTCAGAGATGACGTCGATCAGCTCGGTCATGAGCGCGCGCCCGAGTTGAACCAGGGCGTCTTCGGTCGGAAGCGAACCTCCCTCGTTCAGGGAAGCGGACAGGTCGGCCAAGGCGGAGGATGAAGTGTTGAAACGGGTCATTGGAACATTCCTAGAGAATGTCGAGCGCCCCATGCGCAACGACCCCGGTTTTGGCCACAGCGGGGTCCCCGGCAGTCACCGGAGCGGAGGGCCGCTTGCCCTCCGTGGAGGGAATAAGGCGAAGCCGTTGACTTCCGGGGTGCTGTGACAAAATCGGAGGGCGTTGTGTGGGGGTAAGTCGTCGTCGCCCTTCGCGACGACGACACCACTCGGCGCCGTTGCGCCGATACGGAAGACAAGACAACGCTCTTCCCGTCCGTCGGCGTCGGCGAGCCGGCGGCGCTACGCGGTTGCGAACGTCTGAGGGCGCCGCAGGCAATAGTCCGATGCTCACTCACTGGCATGAGAGAAACCAGCGGTGCTAAATCAACCCGTCCTTCAAACGTCGGAGCCTGGTATGGAGAAGATCACCGTCGCCGTGCTGCGAACCCAAGGCGGATGGCGCGTCATGAAAGACGATCGGCAGATCGGTGAATATGACTTCCGTGTCGATGCGGAGGACGCCGGATTAAAGCTGACGCGGCAAATCCATCTCTCAGGCCGCGACGTGGAGCTTCTCGTGCAAACCGAGGGCTCCCACGACGTCACGCCGATGCGAGGCTGGGAGACGGTTCACTGAAGAGAGGACGGCCTGTCTACGGGCCTTATTCTGCGGCGGAACCGGTCCAGCCGACGGGACGCCAGCCTGCCAAGAAAGGCCTCCATCGCCCCCTGAACGGGGCCGCTGATGTCACGCTTGCGGGCGTCCATGTCGAGGACATGCGCCGCCTTTTTTTCGGGAATTCCAGCCAGAAGCAAGGCGCGCGTAGTCGTCGCGGGTCCCAGCGCAGAATCTGACGGGCGACTTTCAACTCAGCGGCCGGGGCCGCGTCGGGACCTCGATCGGCCAGAGGCCGACAAGCGGGCGGCCCGATCTTGGCTGCCCGGGCCAAATACAAACGGCGACCTCGTCGAGGCCGCCGTTCAGATCGTCTCAGATTGCAGCAAGGGCGTGACGGATCTCAGTCGAGAAGCGCCAGCCGGTCGAGGGTGCGGGGAGTGTCCGCCGCCGGCCGATAGGCGACGGCGGCATGCAAGGCACAGAAGGCCCCCCGGGTCACCGGTTGACCGCACAGACTGAAGTCAGCGGCTCCGGGCTCACCGAAAGGCCAACGGCACTGGCAGCGCCGCACCGAGAGGACTGTTGCCAGGCCATGTTCAGCCGCGACTACGGGACGAGCGTCGATCGGCCGGGTCGCCAGGGACCTGGCCGGCGAGAGGCCGACCGGCTTCGGACGGGCGTCAGAGCCTTTGGGCGGGCGGCCGGAACGGCCCGCCGACAGACCTATGCGATGGACCTTGCCGAGCACGGCGCTGCGCGTGATGCCATTGGCGAGATCGCGGGCGATCTGCTCGGCGGTCTGGCCCTCGAGCCAGAGTGTCTTCAGACGACCGATGCGGTCATCGGTCCAGGCAGAGGCGGTCATGGGAAGCTCCGATGCTGACGAGCCCGATCGGCTCGCCCTGCGCCGCCCTGCCTTTCCCTCCCTCCCCAAAGGAAACGGCCCGACGCTCGCGCGCCGGGCCGCTCTCATTCGCCCGCTGTCTAGAACGGGATGTCGTCGTTTAGGTCGTAGCCACTGGCCGGCTCCTGGACCTGGCGACCGGAGTCGCCCTCGTCCTCGGCGGCGCCATCGGAAGCTTCGCGCCGGTTCTTCAGTCGGATATCCCCGACGATCACGCGCATGTCGTAGTGTTCGACACCGTCCTTGCCGGTCCAGGTGTCGTTCTCGACATGACCCTGGATCACGACGCGGCTGCCTTTGCGGGCGAACGGGCCGATGTATTTCTCGGCCGTCGCCTCGTTGAAGCAGATGCAGTTGAAGCCGGTCGTGCGTTCGCCGGGCGTGCCGTCGGCCTTGCGGAAACGGGTAGTCTCGAGCACGCGGAAGCTTGCCCGCTTCTTGCCCGAGCCTTGAGCCGAGAGGACGGAGGGGTTGGCCGTCAGATAGCCTTCGATGATCACGGTTTGCATGGTCAGTCTCCTGAGAATTGAATGTTGATGAGGGATCAGGCGGCGGCGCGGTCGGCGCTGCTGTCCTGGATGTCGCGTTCCTCGGCCCAGTCGAGGACGGTGAGCCGGTTGATGACCAGTTCCTTGGCCGTCCGCTCGGTCCCGTTCTTGGCCGCGTAGGCGGTGTCGATGAAAGCGCCGATGACCACGGCCTCACACCCCTGCGCGAGGCCCCGGGCTATGACCTTCTCGTTGAGGCCTTTGGACCAGCTCACGCAGTTGACGCCGACCAGCCGATCCTTGCCGGCGTTGTCGACGCCGCGGCTTTCAAGCAGGCGAAACACCGCCTTGCCGAAGTCGTCGGTGATCTGGGGGTCGGCCGCCAATCGGCCGGTGAACATCACGTTTTGCATGTCAGTCTCCTGGATATCCGAAGCCGTCGGGGAGCCGATCTCCCCAATCCCGCTTCACCCGGAAACTCCCTTCCTCCGCTCCTTTGGACGGTGTTCGGTCGCGCACGCGATCCTGGGCCTCACCGACATTGCCGAACCCACAATGTGATCCTATATTGGATCATATTAGGAGGCTTGTTCGATGCCCGATCCCCAGTGGACTCTGCCCGAAGCGGCGTTCGTCCTTGATCAACCGCTCGACGCGATCAAACGCGACGTCAACCGCCGACCACTCAAGCCAGAGGCCTCAGGTCCGGCCAAGCGCGCTGTGCGATGCGTCGGCCTGACCGATCTCGTCTATCTCGACATGGTGGCCACCTATCGCCACACCCTGACGCCTTCCGCGCTCGACGACCTGTATGTCGCCGTGATCAAGGAGTCTCCGCAGTCCGCCAGTGTTTCTGTCGGGCCGCTCATCGTGCAGTTGAAGCGGCATCGGACAAATGTCGCGCAACGCCTGAAGGCGCTGGAGGCTGTGGATCGCGCCATCGAGATCAAACACGGCGCTCCCGTCGTAAGAGGCACCGACATCGAGGTCCACCGCCTAGCGGCGCTCTCGGCAGGCGGAGCCACCGATGAGGAGATCCTCGAGGACTACCCGTCGCTGTCGCTCGCCAAGATCAAGGCGGCGACCGCTTATGCGCGCGCCCATCCCAAATCCGGTCGCCCTTACCCGGCGACGTCGGCGAAGCGCGCGATGCAGGGAGCCGACCTTGGCGGGCTCGAGCCATTCATGCGGCCGAGGGGATGATCTATCTGCTTGACACCAACGTCGTCAGCCAGAGCAGCAAGCCCAAACCGTCCGCCAACATCCTGGCCTGGCTCCGGTCGGTCGATGACCACGAGCTCTGCATCAGCGCCATGACTGTCCGCGAGTTGCGATACGGAGCGGAGCGGGCGACAGCCGCTGACCATCCTGCCGCCGCGGCGATCACACAGGGCGTGGACGCGGTCATCGCCGCCTATGCGGGCCGCATCCTGCCCATCGACGAAGCCGTGGCCGCCGTCTGGGGCCGGATGCTGGCCGAGCGCGACGGCGACGAGGAGGATACCGCCCTGGCCGCGACCGCGCTGGTCCACGGTCTGACGCTCGTCACCGCCAATATCAAGGATGTGACGGGTCGCGGCGTCCCCCTTCTGAACCCGTCCCGGTCCCCGCCGAAGGCGACGCCGGTCTGACCCGCTCAGGCGGCCTGCCCGTCGAGGACGGTCTGAACCGGATGGCGGCGCAGCACCGCCTCCAACACGGTCGGCCGCTCAACCGGGACGAAGACCCGAGGCGTGTAGGCGATGATCTCCACGAAACAGCCCGAGACGACCAGGGCGTCGCGATCCGTCCGGCCTCCCACCACCTCGATGCGCCAGCGGTCCATAACGCGGGACCGCTTCAGCCACAGCCCGCCCTCCAGCGATAGCTGGACGTTGCGGTCGAGGATCGTGGCGGCGGTTCTCGCGCCGTCCGCCCAAACCTCGGCGACGTCGGTCAGACCCAGGCTCGTCTTCAGAGTTCGAGCCTGAACCTGGTCCAGAACCCGCCCCAGCCAGCGGCGTCCGTCCGGCGCCCGGACCCGGCGAACCGAGCAACCCCGCGCCGGCAACCGGCCCCAAATCGGCAA
The DNA here is from genome assembly GCF_000698025.1 of Brevundimonas sp. EAKA. Classification (NCBI taxonomy): domain Bacteria; kingdom Pseudomonadati; phylum Pseudomonadota; class Alphaproteobacteria; order Caulobacterales; family Caulobacteraceae; genus Brevundimonas; species Brevundimonas sp. EAKA. Next base: position 59,181 of record NZ_JMQR01000005.1, read on the forward strand.
CAGCAATCCCGTGGCAAGCGTCAGTTCGCGCGTCCGCCAAGGGTCGGTCCCGGCGACCTCTTGGTCCCAGACCCGCCGCCAGGTCGAAACCTCCGCTGGCTTCCACGCCGACTCCTCGAACGTCTTCTCGGCCATCGTCTGGCGATCGTCGGGCCGAACCAGCCGCACGGCGGTGATCAGGCGGTTCTCGTCCGTCGAGGTGGTCAAGCCGAGTTCCGCAATCGCGGCGCGGCCCGACTTCTCGTTGACGACCAGCTGGTGGGCGACATCCTTCGCCCAAGTCAGGGCGGCGTCGGCGACGAGGATCTCGCGCCTTACCTTGAGCGAGAAGGTCACCAGAGCCGTCTCGGCGCCGGTCGAGACATCGGTCCGGATCACTTCCTGATCCGTGACCTCCAGTTCCTCGGCCTCGATGTCCTCCAGCCCGCGGTCCAGTTCACCGGAGGCGGCGGCTCGATCGAGGATGCCGGACAGGATGCGGTCGAAGTCAGCGAACAAGGCGTTCTGGTCGGCGATGCGCAGCGCCAGAAGCCGGTTCAGGAAGGTATGGATCGGCGGCAGGTCGTCGGAGGGTTTGAGGCCGCCGTCGTCGTCGAGCAGCTTCAAGCTCGTCTTGGCCACGAAGGTCTCAAGCGTCATCGAGTCCAGCTCCCCGAAGGCCAGTGCGCCGTAGAAGACCAGCAATGCCCGGCGCGCCCAAGGGCTCTCCAGATTGTCCTCGGCGCGGAACAGGCCGGCTCCGGCGGTGCGCCGTTCGCCGCGCGTGAGCGCGCCCAGAGAGTCCAGCCGGCGCGCGATCGTCGAGGTGAACCGCTTCTCGCCCTGGATGTCGGTGGTGACGGGCCGGAACAGGGGCGCGGATGCCTGATGCGTCCGGTGGGAGCGGCCAAGGCCCTGGATGGCGGCGTCGGCCCGCCAGCCCGGTTCGACCAGATAGTGGACCCGCCGCTGCTGGTTCGGAGCCGACAGGTCGGCATGGTAGCTGCGGCCGGTTCCGCCGGCGTCGGAGAAGATCAGCACCCGCTTGCGGCCCGACATGAAAGCGTCGGTCTCGGCGCGGGCCGCGGAGGCGCCCCGCCGCTCCACGACGCGACGACCGTCCCTCACCACCACCCGGCGCGACCGGCCCGTGATCTCGGCGACCGCGTCGGTCCCGAAAGCTTCCAGCAGGGCGTCGAGCACGCCCGGCACAGCGGGCAGCAAGGCCATCTTCTCGATCAGGGCCTCGCGTCGGGCCAACGCCTCCTGACTGAGGGCGGGACGACCGTCGTCTATGACCGGGACCATGGTGACATTGCCGTCATCGTCCTCGACCGCCTCCATCAGATGCACGGGAAAGGCCTCGCGCAAATAGTCGAGGACGTATTCTCGCGGCGTCAGGTCGATGGATAGGTTGTTCCATTCCTCGGGCGGGATCGAGGACAGCCGCCGCTCCATCACCGCCTCGTTTGTGGAGACAATCTGGACCACGGCCGAGCGCTCCGAGGCGAGGTCGTCGCGGATTGACGCGATCAGGCTCGGCGCCTTCAGGCCAGCCAGAAGGTGACCGAAGAAGCGCAGTTTAGCGCCCTCGAAAGCGGAGTGGACCGCGGAAGCCGCCATCGCGCTCTTCGGCTTGCCAGCGTCGTCGCTGAGACCGGTCGCCTTCAGCGCCTCTGCCAGATTGGCGTGGATCAGCTGGAAGGCGTCGGCCCACTGGTCCCATACGCCGACGTCGTCTGGCATCAGCGGATGGACCAGGGGTTCGTACTCGACGCCCTCGAACGACAGCGATCGCGCCACATAAAGCCCGAGCGCCTTGAGCTCGCGTGCGACCAGCTCCATGGCCGCGACCCCGCCCCGGTCCATGGCGTCCAGGAAGTCGGCGCGGGACATGAACGGCGCTTCGGGCCCGCCCCACAGGCCAAGACGTGCGGCATAGGCGAGGTTCTCGGCCGTGGTGGCGCCCGTGGCCGAGACATAAAGTATCCTGGCGTTCGGCAGACGGTTCTGCAGCGCCAGCCCCGCCATGCCCTGCAGCGAGGCCTTCTTGGTCCCACGCGCGCCCTTGCCGCCACCGGCGGCGTTGGCCATGGCGTGGGCTTCATCGAAGGCGATGACGCCGTCGAAGTCCTCGCCCAGCCAGGCGACGATCTGGTCGAGGCGGGAGGGACGGACGCCCCGCGCCGGCTGACGCAGGGTCGCGTAGGTGGTGAACAGAATACCCCGGTCCAGCCGGACCCCGTCTCCCTGCTTCCAGCTCGACAGCGGCACGATGTCGTGGGCCCCGCCGCCGATGGCGCCCCAGTCGCGCCGGGCGTCCTCCAGCAGGGCGTCATTGCGGGAGAGCCAGACTGCGCGCACGCGCCCCTGGCTCATGTTGTCTGCGACGATGGCGGCGATCTGCCGCCCCTTGCCGCAGCCGGTGCCGTCGCCGAGGAAGAAACCCCGACGGAAGGCGAACGCTTCGCTTTGATCATCGCGCACGAGCGCCACCTCATGCGGTGCTTCGCCGAGGCGGAACCGGCCGGGCAGGAAGGCCGCATGGGCCTCGCCGGCGTAGATCACCGTCTCCGTTTGGGCGTCGGAGATCCGGCCCTGGATGAGCACCGCCGGCGGCAACACCGGCCGGTAGGTCGGCGCGGGCGGCGCGACTGAGGCCATGGGCCCGGATTCGACCAGGGGTGAAGGGTGAGGCCGGGGATCGGGCAGGACGATCCGCGCCAGGGCATGCGCCTGATAGAGGCCGACGTCCCGGCCCTCTCCAGCCCAGGGCCGCGCCTCATAGGCCAGGGGTGTTGCTCCGGCCAGGAAGGCCAGTCGGCCTGCGGGAAGGGCCAGCCCGCGGTCGCGCGGCGCGAGGAAGGCGGCGGCGTCCAACGTCAACCGCACGCGCGGGCGGGCGGTGCCGCGATTCGGAAGGCTCGCGAGAATCCGGGCGGTCGCCTCCAGATCCTCGGGTTGGTGAAGAAGGCCGTCCCAGACGGCTGTCCCGCCGCGATCCATAACCAGCAGGCCGGTCTCGACCGAGGTGCCGTGTTTGGCGAAAGCGCGCGCGGGAAACGCCACGGCGGCCACCATGACGCCGTGGCCTTCGAGCACCCGCCTCAGATCGGTGTCGGCAAGGGCGGTGAGGGGCACGATCGCCGCCATCCGGCCGCCGTCCGCCAGAACCTTGACCGACGCGATAAGATGGGCCTGAAGATCCGAGAACGGCGGGTTGCAGACCACGACGTCGAACGCCCCGGCGTCCCCGAGGAGGTCGGGTAGATGGCGGCCATCGTGCCGCCGGCGCGTCGCCTTGGCGAACAGTCCGTCGAGGAGCGCGGCGCGCGTGGGCGCAAGCTCGTTTAACGTCAGGCTCGCCCCGCACGCTTCGGCCACTACGGCCAGCAATCCGGTCCCGGCCGAGGGCTCCAGCACGAGGTCGCCCGGCCGAACCTGCGACGCCAGCACCGCGAGGGCGGCGAGTTGGGGCGGGGTGGAGAACTGGTCCAGCGCGACCTGTTCCTCACTGCGCCGGCTGTGGGTCAGGCCAAGCGCTGAGACCGCGGCGAGCAGAGCGGCGATCTCGGCCGGGGCGTCCTCGAGCCGGGCGATCTGCGGCGCGAGGCGGCGGATCTGAAGCACCGTCGCGCCCTCGATAGCGTCATAGGCGTCGCGCCAGGTCCAGCCGCCCTCGGCGTCGGACGCTCCGAACGCGGTGGTCATCACCTCGGCCACGAGACGTCGATCCAGCGGGCGGGAGCGGGCAAGATGGATGGCCAATGCACGGGCAGCGGCCAGGATGTTGGCGGGGAGATTCCCGACGGCGAGGTCGGCGAACAGCGACAGGTTGCGGATCGTTGACATGGAAGGCTCCGATCGCCTGGAGCGGAGGGCTCCTCCCTCT
>NZ_JMQR01000006.1:0-62640 GCF_000698025.1 Brevundimonas sp. EAKA
CCCCGCGGCCCGCCCGGGGGGGTCGGCGGGGCGCCGCGGGGGGGGGGGGGGGGGGGCGCCCGCGGGGGGGGCGTGGTTCTCGGGAAAAGGGGGGGGGGGGGGGAGGGGTTGGCGGGGGGGGGGGCGGCCCCCCCCCGGCCGCGCCGCTTCGAAATTTGCGGGGGGGGTGTGGGGGGTCGGCAGGAGGACGGGGGGGTGGCCCGGGCCCGCCGCGCTTTCCGCGTCGCGAATGCGGGCGACCGCCGTGATTCCGTCCATGCGGGGCATCTGGATGTCCATCAGGATGACGTCGAAGGTTTCGCGTCCGGCGGCTTCCACAGCCTCCACGCCGTCTTCGGCCGTCGTGACGTCGGCAACGGACTCCAGCATCATTTCGACGATCCGGCGATTGGTCGGATGGTCGTCGGCGACCAGGACGCGCAACCGGTCAACCGGGTCGGTCGTGACTTCGTCCGTGGTTTGAACCGGCGCGGTGGACAGGGGCAGATCCAGCCAGAAGACCGACCCCCCGTCTTCACGCGGCGCGGCGTCGAGGATCCCGCCGAGCGCTCGCACGGCTTTCCGCGCCAAGGCGAGACCCAGGCCCATGCCGCCGTATTCGCGGGTCAGGGCGTCGTCCTGTTGCCGGAACGCGGCGAACATGGCCGCCTTCAGGGCGGGATCGAAACCGACGCCCGTATCCACGCAGGCGAAGCGAACACCCCCGTTCTGGCATGGATCGACGGTCAGGCGGATTTCGCCCCGGTGGGTGAACTTGACCGCATTATTCAGCAAGGGCGTCAGCACCCGCTCTATGCCCGCCGGATCGCCGACGAAGGCTGCGGGAAGAGCGGGGGCGATCTCGACGACGAACGCCAGGCCCTTGGCCCTTGCGGCCTCGCGCGCGGGGCGGACGACCCGCTCGATCAGGTCGCCAAGGACGAAGGTCTCGACCTCCGGCGGCCCCTCTATCCCGTCCAGGCGAGCGACGGCCAGCAGTTGCTGCAACTGATCCTGCAGCACGGCGGCCGAGGCGCGGATCATCTCGGTGACTTCCTGGATGTCCGGCGCGGTCGAGCGGGCGGCGAGAAGGTCGACCCCGGCGATGACGCCGTTCAGGGGGGTGCGAATCTCGTGGCTGATGTTGGTGACGAAGGCGCTGCGGGCGCGGTTGGCCTGTTCGGCCTGTTCCAGCGCCTGATAGAGGGCGTCGGCGTCACGCTGTTTCTGGGTGATGTCCTCGGTCAGGCCGATCAGATGGCGCACGCCTTCGTCGTCATAGGTCGCGAGCTTGGTGGCGGCCAGATAGCGGAACCCGGCCTCAGCGTGATCCTCGTACACCGTCGACTGGGAGCCCATGCCCGGCACGGCGTCCGCCGCCCATTCAGCGAAGGCGGCGGGCAGGACGTCGGAGGCCCGCAGTCCCGTCAGCCCCTCGAACCGACCGAACAGTTTCTCCGCCGCGCGGTTGGCCAGGATGTAGCGGCCCGTCCGGGCGTCCTTGACGGTCAGGGCCAGGGGCAGGACCTCGATGACGGTGTTCAGGAAGGCGGCGGTCTCGGTCTCCTGGGTGACGTCCTCGGCCTTGACCAGAAGGCGCACGATCCGCCCGGCGTCGTCGCGCACGGCGCTGACCGTCGTATCCAGATAGACCGCCGACGATTGTTCAGTGGTGAATCGCGTGCGGAAGGAGAAGGCCCGACCCGCCTGTGCTTCCTGGACGCCGCGATCAATGGAAAAGCGGCAGTCGACCGGCCAGGCGTCGCGCCAGGCCATGGTATGGGGCGCTGGAGGTTCCGGCTGGAAACGCCGCGCCGCACGGCTGACATGGACGATCCGTCCCCGTGTATTCAGCAGCCATATATAGGCGGACGAAGCATCCGCGATCTGGCCGTGAAAGACGTCGCCCTCATAGTCAGTTGCGTCATCTGCGCCGACGTCGATCAATTCGGATGCCCTTGTTCAGCGGTGCTGCTGAGGGGCCCGTCTTAATTCCCGAAGGTGAAATCGAAGTGAACGACACAGCCTCGCGTTGCTTACGGCCAAGCTAGGTAGATTCACGTACCATAGTTTTGAAGCGGGTTTAACGCCGATCGTCAACCATGAGCCTCAGTTGCATGGCTGTGCGTCATGCTTGTGGGGACGGGGTATGACGAAACGTGTGCTGATCGACGCGGCCCTTGTGGTCAAGAACGTCGTCGTTCTTCGCCAATCGATTCTCGACGCCTTCGAGGAGGGCGACACCATCAGTCTCGACCTTGCCGATGAGCAGCCCGTCGATCTTTGCGGATTGCAGCTGATCGAGTCTGCGCGGCGCCAGGCCCGGGCGGTCGGCAAGACCCTGGTCCTGGAACGTCCGGCGACGGAATTTCGGCCAGCGCTCGATGCAGCCGGCTTCCTGACGGACGCCACGGCCGACGATCTCCAGTTCTGGCTTCACCAAGGACCCGCCCAATGACCGCTTCTATCCTCACGGTCGATGACTCGCCCAGTATCCGCGTCGCGCTGAAGATCGCGCTGACCAACGCTGGCTATTCGGTAGCCGAAGCGGTCAACGGCGCCGAGGGCATTGAAAAGGCCAAGGCCAGCGCCTTCGACCTGATCATCACCGATCTGAACATGCCCGTCATGGACGGCCTGACCATGATCGAGGAGATGCGCCGGATGCCCGATCAGATGGGCGTGCCGATCGTCTTCCTGACCACGGAATCCGACGAAGGATTCAAGGCGCGGGCCAAGGCCGCAGGCGCCACCGGATGGCTGACCAAGCCCTTCGATCCCGATCAACTGGTGCGTGTGGCCAAGAAGGTGCTGGGACGATGAGCGACGAAGCCATCGCCGTTTTCCAGGTTGAGGCGAGAGAGAACCTGGAGTTGATCGAGCAGGGCCTGCTCGATCTGCTGGACCGACCCGAGGATCGCGATCTGGTGGACGCCGTTTTCCGGGGGCTTCACACCCTGAAGGGATCGGGGTCCATGTTCGGCTTCGACGCCCTGGCCGGTTTCACCCACCACTGCGAGACCGCCTTCGACCGCGTCCGCAAGGGCGAGGTGGCGGCCACGACCGATCTGGTTTCGGCCGTTCTGGCGGCGCGGGATCATATGCGCCGCCTGATGGAGGATCCGACGGGTGATCACGGCGCGGCGGGCGATGTCCTGCTGGCCGACCTGGAACGGGCTGTGCGCGAAGCGGACGGGAATGCGCCCGTCGCCGCCGCCCCCGTCCAGACGGCCTGGCGCATCCGGTTCGATCTGCCGTCCCACGCCTTCAAGAACGGCACCAACCCACTGGCGCTGCTGGCCGAGCTTCGCGACCTGGGCGAGGCGCGCGTCGTGGCCGACGTCTCGCGCGTGCCGCCGTTGAGCCAGATCGAGCCGACCGACCACTATCTGGCCTGGGACGTGACCTTGGCCACCGATCAGGGCCGGGGGGCGATCGAGGATGTCTTCATCTTCGTGATGGACGAGATGAACCTGTCGATCGAGCCCCTGGACGCGTCCAATGCGGACGCGGTCGTTGCGGACCAGACCGGTCCGGCTGAGGTCGTCGCCGAGGTTTCTTCGATCCTACCCCAGACCGCCGCACCGGCTCAGGTCGCCGCACCGGTCCAGTCTTCCGCCCCCACCGCTCCGGACGCCGCCGAGGCCGGCGTCGCCAAGACGGCCAAGCCGAGCGAGAGCGTGCGGGTGCCGGCCGATCGCCTGGACGAACTGATGGACCGCGTGGGGGAACTGGTCATCGCCCAGTCCCGCCTGAGCCAGATCGCCAATTCCGGCGTCGACACAGCCCTGCGCGCCGTCTCGGAAGAGATCGAACGCCTGTCGGGCGAGCTGCGCGACACCATGATGGTGCTGCGCATGGTGCCGGTGGCGACCCTGTTCGGCCGCTTCCGCCGCCTGGTCCATGACCTGGCCCGCGAGACCGGCAAGGTCATCGAACTATCGACCGACGGCGAAACGACCGAGATCGACAAGACGGTCATCGAACGTCTGGCCGACCCGCTGGTCCACCTGATCCGCAACGCCGCCGACCACGGACTGGAGACCGCCGAGGATCGCGCGGCCGCCGGCAAGCCGGCCACCGGCCGCATCCGCCTGTCGGCCCATCAGTCGGGCGGCGAGGTGGTCATCACCATCCGCGACGACGGTCGAGGCATCGACCGCGACCGCGTCCGCGCCAAGGCGGAGGCGCAGGGCCTGATCGAGCCCGGCGCCGCACTCAGCGACCACGACCTGCTGCAGATGATCTTCCATCCCGGCTTCTCGACGGCGGCGGCGGTGACCAATCTGTCCGGCCGCGGCGTCGGCATGGACGTGGTCAAACGCACCATCGAGGCGCTGCGCGGCTCCATCGACATCGCCAGCCGGCCTGGCGAGGGCTCGGAGGTTTCGCTGCGGATCCCGCTGACCCTGGCCATCATCGACGGCCTGCTGGTCCGCGTCGGTCAGGGCCGCTACGTGATCCCGCTGGGCGCCGTCGAGGAATGCCTGGAACTGTCGCTGGACGAGGATCTGCGCTCGCGCGGCCGCAGCTTCATCTCGCTGCGGAACAGCCTGGTGCCCTATCTGCGCCTGCGCGAGATGTTCGAGACCGGCACCCCGCCCGAACTGCACCAGAAGGTCGTGGTCGTTTCGACCGGGACCGAGCGGATCGGCCTGGTGGTCGATCAGATCATCGGCGACCACCAGACGGTGATCAAGTCGATGTCCAAACTCCATTCCGGCCTGCCGACCTTCTCGGGCGCCACAATCCTGGGCGACGGCGGCGTGGCCCTGATCCTGGACGTCGGCCACCTGGTCGCCAAGGGCCAGCAGCAGGAGGCGCAGATGCGCGAAGCCATATGAGCACCCAGGCCGAAATCACCACCGCGCCCGGTTGGACCGGCGCCGAACAGGTCGAGGTCCTGACCTTCGAACTGAATGGCGAGCTGTTCGCCCTTCACGCCGTCGGCGTGCAGGAAATCATGGACCTGGCGCCCGAGACCGTGGTGCCCGGCGCCGGCGCCTTCGCCGGGGCGGTCATCAACTTCCGCGGCAAGGTCATTCCCTTGTCCGACCTGCGCGTGGCCTTCGGGCTGGAGCGGGGGGCCGCCACCATCGACAGCCGGATCGTGGTCATCGAGATCGAACTGGCCGGCGAACCGACCCTGGTCGGCCTTCGCACCGACAAGGTCCACGAAGTCACCACCCTGGCCCGCGCCGACTCGGAGGCGCCGCCCAGCGTCGGCATGCGCTGGCGGCCCGAGTTCATCCAATGCCTGGTCAAGCGCGGCGGCGAGTTCATCGTCGTTCCCGACCTCCAGGCCATCTTCAATCAACAGCAGGACGCCCGCCAGCCGGTCGCGTCCGCCACCCGTCATTGACCGGCTATCGGGGAGATCAGCCATGCGTTTCACCATCAAGGCCAAACTAGCCGTAGCCTTCGGCTTTCTCATTCTCGCTTTGGCGGGAGTCGCCGGATACGGCATCTTCAGCCTGGGCGTCGCCAAGGACGCCATGGATGAGGTGGTTGAAGGGGCTGTCGTCCGCCTCGACAAGATGCACCAGCTCAACAGCTACGCCTTGATGGTCGTGCGCGCGCAGAAGAATGTGGTTCTGGCGCGGACACCCGAAGAAATGCAGCGTCAGATCGAAGCTGGCGATGAGGCGCGCGCGAAATATCAGGAGATTTTCGACGATATGCACGGGTCGGCCTCTGAGGCGACACGGGCCCTGTGGGCGGACATAAAGGCCAAGACAGAGGCGTTCGATCGGACTGACGACAAGGTTCGCGCCCTCGCCGCTGCGGGTGACACCGCTGCTGCGGCCGCCTATTCGGGTGGCGAAGGCCGCGAGGCTGCGGTGGCGCTGACCGAGAAGCTGTATGAGGGCGTCCAACTCAACCGCGATCGCGCTGATGCGGCCCAGGCGGATGCGGACAAGGACTATCAGAACACCCGCACCCTTCTGATCACCCTGTCAATCTTGGCGATCGCCTTGGCCGTTTCAGCCGCCCTGTGGATCGCCCTGGGCATCAGCGCCGGCCTGAACCGCCTGATGACCGTGGCCGACGCCGTCGCCATCGGCGACCTGGACGAGCGGGTCGAGATCAAGTCGAACGACGAGATCAAGGACCTGGTCAACGCCTTCAACAGACTGACGGACAATCTGAAGACCACCGCCACCATGGCGGATGAGATCGCCAACGGCGACCTGACGGTCCAGCCCAAGCCGCTGTCGGACAAGGACACGCTGGGTCTTTCGCTGCAGTCCATGGTGGAACGCCTGCGCGGCGTGGTCGGCGACGCCCTGTCGGCCGCCGACAACGTCTCGTCGGGCAGCCAGGAGCTGTCTGCCACGTCGGAACAGATGAGCCAGGGTGCGACCGAACAGGCGGCCGCCGCCGAACAGGCCTCGGCCTCGATGGAAGAGATGGCCGCCAACATCAAGCAGAACGCCGACAACGCGGCCCAGACCGAGAAGATCTCGCGTCAGTCGTCCAAGGACGCCGAGGCCAGCGGCGAGGCGGTCAATCGGGCGGTGGACGCCATGCGCACCATCGCCGACAAGATCGGCATCGTGCAGGAGATCGCGCGTCAGACCGATCTGCTGGCCCTGAACGCGGCGGTCGAGGCCGCCCGCGCCGGGGAACACGGCAAGGGCTTCGCCGTCGTCGCCTCGGAAGTGCGCAAACTGGCCGAACGCAGCCAGACGGCCGCCGCCGAAATCGGCGCCGTGTCGGGCGACACCGTCAAGGCGGCCCAGGAAGCCGGCGAAATGCTGCAACGCCTGGTGCCGGATATCCGCAAGACCGCCGAACTGGTGTCCGAGATCAGCGCCGCCTGCCGCGAGCAGGACGTCGGCGCCAGCCAGATCAACGAGGCCATCCAGCAGCTGGACAAGGTGACCCAGCAGAACGCCGGCGCGTCCGAGCAGATGTCGGCCACCTCCGAGGAGCTGGCGGCCCAGGCCGAGGAACTGCAGACCTCTATCGCCTTCTTCCGCACCGACACGACCGGCGGCCGCAGCGGCGGCCGCGCCCCGGCCCCGGCCGAGACCCGCGCCGCCTATGAGCGGATGGACGCCCTGTCGCGCTCGGTCTTCTGGGCCGGGGAGCAGGAGATCAATCCGGCCGATCCCGTGGCCGGGGTGAAACTGGCCCAGGCCCTGCGCGAAATGGGGCGGTACGACCAGGCGGTCCAGACCGCCGAGGGGGTGCTGACCGTCCAGCCGGCCAATCTCGACGCCCTGCTGGAGTTGGGTCGCGCCCATATCGCCCGAGGCCAGGCCTTCTACGGCGTCGCTCCGCTGGAGAAGGCGCGCGACCTGGCGCCGCGCGACTGGCGGGCCTATTCGCTGCTGGGCGTGGCCTACGAACAGGTGCGGCGGTTCGACGACGCCCACGCCGCCTGGAACCAGGCCCTGGTCCTGTCGCCCGACAATCCCGACGTCCTGACCAACGCCGCCACGGCCGCCCTGACGCGCGGCGACGCGCCGGGCGCCGAGACCCTGTTGCGGCGTGCGGCGGCCCAGCCCGCCGCCTCCAGCCGGGTGCGCCAGAACCTGGCCATGGTGGTGGGCCTTCAGGGCAAGATGGGCGAGGCCGAACAGATCCTGCGCCGCGAACTGCCGCCCGAACAGGCCGAACAGAGCCTGCAATGGCTGCAGGCGCGCAATTCCGCCGGCGGCGCGGCGGCCTCGGGCGGGACGACGCCGGACACGGCCCGGACCTGGAGTTCGCTTCAGGGCGGTTGAGCCGCGATTTCAGACTCACAAAAACATAGTCTGAATTGTCTGAATCGTCTGAAATCTCCCTCATGCGAACTCTGGCCGCCCCTGCGGCGGCCACACCTCAGCCAGGATCGCACGGATTGGAAGACCGACAGGTCGAAGGCCGCGAGATTTCGTCAAGCCGTTGGAAACACAGGCGGAGAACCAGCGTCATTACGGGGGCTGGGCGGCGTCCGGTTGCCCCCGGTCCACACCCGTGCTGGATAGACGCCATGGCTTCTCCCCACACGCCCAAGACCTATCAAGCCTTCCTGTTCGACATGGACGGCACCCTGATCAGTTCGACCGCCGCCGCCGAACGGGTCTGGACCCGCTGGGCCGAGCGGCACGGCCTGGACGTGGCGCGTTTCATTCCCACCATCCACGGCGTGCGCGCCCCCGACACCATCCGCCGCCAGAACCTGCCGGACATCGACCTGGCTGCGGAGGCCGCCTGGGTCGAGCGCGGCGAGATCGAGGATGTGGACGGGGTCGTCCCCATTCCCGGCGCCCTTGATTTCCTCAACCGCCTGCCGCCCGACCGCTGGGCCGTGGTCACCTCGGCCAGCGTGCCCCTGGCCCGCGCCCGCATGGTCGCCGCCGGGGTGGAGCCGCCCGCCGTCATGGTCACCGCCGAACGGGTGGAGCGCGGCAAGCCGGACCCCTCGGGTTATCTGCTGGCGGCCCAAACCCTGGGCGTCGACATCAAGGACTGTCTGGTGTTCGAAGACGCCGAGGCCGGGATCAAGGCCGGCGAAGCCGCCGGCGCGGACGTCGTGGTCATCACCGCCGCCTGGACCCATCCGCTGGAGACGTCGCACCCGACACTGGCGGACTACGCCCAGGCGCGGCTGGAGGTGGAGGCCGACGGGGCGCTTGGGTTCTCGATCGAGACCTGAGCATTCCGGGTCAGGCTCGGCCGCCCCTCTTTCCGTATCTCCAGCCGTGCCAGGGAGGTGCGGATGAGCCGAAGCGTCATCGACAACTATCATGCGCGGATGCGCCGGGTTCTGGTCTTCATCGACCAAAACCTGGAGGCGGATCTGAACGTGGAGCTGCTGAGCGACGTGTCCGCCTTTTCCAGACACCATTTCCAGCGGCAGTTCTCTTCGCTGTTCGGGATCAGCGTCGGTCGGTACGTCCAACTGAAGCGGATGAAGCGCGCCTCCTATAGGCTGGCCTTTCGCGACGGGGCCAGCGTGCTGGAGATCGCGCTCGACAGCGGGTTCGAGGGGCCGGAGGCGTTCAGCCGCGCCTTCCGACGTCATTTTGACCAGAGCCCGACCGAGTTCCGAAGAGCGCCCCGCTGGACGCCCTGGCTTGCGGCCCAGACGCCGCTCACCCAAGCCCGGAGCCAGACCATGACACCCACCACACCCACCGAAGCCGAGGTTCGCATTCTCGACTTTCCGGAAACCGCCGTCGGCCTGCTGACGCACAGCGGCGATCCCGCCCACATCGGCGACACGATCCGTCGTTTCATCACCTGGCGGAAGGCGGCGGGCCTGCCGCCGAAGATCAGCGCCACCTTCAACATCTTCCATACGGAGCCCGAGGATGACGCCGCCGCGCCCCAACGCATCGATCTGTGCGCCGCAACCCCGCGCGCGATCCTGCCGAACGCGGCGGGCGTGGTCGCCGGCGTCATCCCCGCCGGGCGCTGTGCGGTGCTGCGACAGGTCGGCGGCGGCGACGATCTGAGCGCCTCGGCCGCCTGGCTTTATGGGCAGTGGCTGCCGCGGAGCGGACATGAGCTTCGCGACTTCCCCCTGTTCGCCCAACGCCTCAGCTTCTTCCCCGACGTGCCGGAGCATGAGGCCGTCACGGACATCTTCCTGCCGATCCAGTCGTAGGCCGTCGTTCTCCCTCTCTCCTGCAGGGGAGAGGGAGGTTTCGCGGGCGCGGTTGTCGTCCTATGTTCGCACCATGATCGACGACCTCTACAGCGCGCGCATCCTGATGCTGGCGGCGAACCTGCCCCATGCGGGGCGGTTGGCGTCGCCGGACGGGACGGGTGAGCGGGTGGCGAAACTGTGCGGCTCGCGCGCGACGGTGGATGTGACGCTGGACGATCAGGGCCGGGTCATCGACTTCGCCCAGGACGTCAAGGCCTGCGCCCTGGGCCAGGCGGCGGCCGGGGTGCTGGGCCAAACCGTGATCGGGGCCGCGGCCGCAGAGATCGCCGAGGCGCGCGACGCCCTGTCGGCCATGTTGAAATCCGGCGGAGAAGGCCCGACCGGCCGGTTCGAGGATCTGCGGGTGCTGAGGCCCGTCGCCGACTATCCGGCGCGTCACGCCTCCACCCTGGTGGCGGTCGAGGCGACGCTGGAGGCCGTGAATCAGGCCCTGGCGGAACGAACTCGTCTCGCCGGCGCGGCCTGACGGGCTCTCAGCGGTTGATCGCCCTGCGATGACAGGGGATAAGCGCGGCGAACCCATCCAGCCCCCGGCGAAGGGACATATGTCTCTCTATGAACGCGGCGTCCGCGCGGCCCATCGGGGCTACAAGCTGACGCTGTCCCCCCTGATCGGCCAGCAGTGCCGGTTCCTGCCGACCTGTTCGGACTATGGGCGCGACGCCCTGATCCAGCACGGACCGGTCAAGGGGGGATGGCTCACCGTGCGTCGCCTCTGTAAATGCCATCCCTTCGGCGGTTCGGGCTATGACCCGGTCCCGCCTCTGAAGACCGACGAAAAAGAACAGTCATGATCGATCTGAAATTCCCTGACGGCGCCGTGCGCCAATATCCGGCCGGTTCGACGGCGCGTGACGTCGCGACCTCGATCTCGCCGTCCCTGGCCAAGAAGGCCGTGCTGGCCGAGCTGAACGGCGAGCAGCGCGACATGGGGCGGGTGCTGGAGACGGGCGGCGACTTCCGCCTGATCATGCGCGACGATCCCGCCGCCCTGTACACTATCCGTCACGACACGGCCCACGTCCTGGCCGAGGCGGTCCAGACCCTGTTCCCCGGCACCCAGGTCACGATCGGCCCGGCCATCGAGGACGGCTTCTATTATGACTTCTATCGCGACGAGCCCTTTTCGACCGACGACTTCGCCGCCATCGAGAAGGAGATGGGCCGGATCGTCGATCGCGACGCCAAGTTCGAACGCGAGGTCTGGGACCGCGACGAGGCCATCGTCTTCTTCGAGGCGCGCGGCGAGAAGTTCAAGGCTGAGCTGATCAAGGACCTGCCCGAGAACGAGACCATCACCCTGTACAAGCAGGGCGACTGGATCGACCTGTGCCGGGGCCCGCACTTCCCTTCGACGCGCCATGTCGGCAAGGCCTTCAAACTGACCAAGCTGGCGGGCGCCTACTGGCGCGGCGATTCCAAGCGCGAACAGCTTCAGCGCATCTACGGCACCGCCTGGGCGACCAAGGAGGATCTGGACGCCTATCTCCAACGTCTGGAAGAGGCCGAGAAGCGCGACCACCGCAAGGTCGGCAAGGCGATGGAGCTCTTCCACATGCAGGAAGAGGGCCGGGGCATGGTCTTCTGGCATCCCAAGGGCTGGATCCTGTGGCGCGTGCTGGAGGCCTATATGCGCCGCCGCCTGGACGCCGCCGGCTATGTCGAGGTCAAGACGCCCCAGGTGCTGGACCGCAAATTCTGGGAACAGAGCGGCCACTGGGACAAGTATCGCCCCAATATGTTCGTCTGCGAGACGGTCGAGGGCGAGACCCTGTCGCTCAAGCCGATGAACTGCCCCGGCCACGTCCAGATCTTCGACCAGGGCCAGCGCTCGTACCGCGAACTGCCGCTGCGCATGGCCGAGTTCGGCGCCTGCCACCGGTATGAGCCGTCGGGCTCGCTGCACGGCCTGATGCGGGTGCGCGGCTTCACCCAGGACGACGCCCACATCTTCTGCCGCGAGGATCAGATCGTCGAGGAGACGGCCGAGTTCATCAAACTGGCCCGCAGCGTCCACGCCGACCTGGGCATGGAGACGGCCTACATCAGCCTGGGCACCCGGCCCGAGAACCGCGCCGGTTCGGACGAATTCTGGGACAAGGCCGAGGCCCTGATGGCCGAAGCCGCTCGCGCGGCCGGGACCGAGCCGGTGGTCACCGAGGGCGACGGCGCCTTCTACGCGCCCAAGCTGGACTTCATCGTCAAGGACGCCATCGGCCGTGAATGGACCTGCGGCACGATCCAGCTGGACTATGTCCTGCCCGAACGCCTCGACGCCACCTACATCGCCGAGGACGGCCAGAAGCACCGGCCGGTCATGCTGCACCGCGCGATCCTGGGATCGTTCGAGCGGTTCATCGGCATCATGATCGAGAACTACGCCGGCGCCTTCCCCCTGTGGCTGGCCCCGACCCAGGCGGTGGTGGCCACCATCACCTCGGACGCCGATGACTACGCCCGCGACGTCATGGCCCGGTTCAAGGCGGCGGGCCTGCGCACCGAGATCGACCTGCGCAACGAGAAGGTCGGCTACAAGGTCCGCGAACACTCGGTCGGCAAGGTGCCCGTTATCGCCGTGGTCGGCCGCCAGGAAGCCGAGCAGGGCCTGGTCGCCATCCGCCGCCTCGGCTCCCAGGCCCAGACCGTGGTGACGGTGGAGGAGGCGATCCGCCTCCTGACCGACGAGGCCACGCCGCCGGACCTGAAGCGGGCCGGGTGAGGCGCTAAGCCCGGTTCCGAACAGTGGAACGGTTCTCCGCCTGATCGCTTGTGATGGGGTGCGCCCCCGCGCCCCATCACAATTTGCGAGAGACGATCATGGCCGAGAAAACCCTCGACACCCTGTTCCACGACACGCTCAAGGACATCTATTACGCCGAGCGCAAGATCCTGAAGTCCCTGCCCAAGATGGCCCGCGCCGCTCAGTCGCCCGAGCTGAAGGCGGCCTTCGAGAAGCACAAGGACCAGACCGAAGGTCAGATCGAACGCCTGCAACAGGTGTTCGAGATCATCGGCAAGGCCCCGCGCGGCAAGACCTGCGACGCCATCGAAGGCATCCTGGCCGAGGGCGAGGAGATCATGGAAGAATACAAGGACAACCCCGCCCTCGACGCCGGCCTGCTGGCCGCCGCCCAGGCGGTCGAACACTATGAGATCACCCGCTACGGCACCCTGAAGCGCTGGGCCCTGGTGCTGGGCATGAAGGACGCCGCCGCCCTGCTGGACGAGACCCTGCAGGAAGAGTCCCAGACCGACGAAGACCTGACCGGCATCGCCGACGCCGCCGTCAACAAGGACGCGATGAAGTCCGCCGCCTGATCCTGTCGGCCGGATAAGGAACGGAGGCGGCCGCGCGGCCGCCTCCGTTTTCTTTTGTCCTCAGTCGCGCAGCAGTTCGTTGACGCCGGTCTTGGCCCGCGTCTGGGCGTCCACCCGCTTGACGATGACGGCGCAGTACAGCGACGGGCCGCCCTTGGGGTCCGGCAGAGCGCCCGGCACCACGACCGAATAGGCCGGCACCTCGCCCCGGAAAACCTCGCCCGTGGCGCGATCGACAATCTTGGTCGAGCCCGACAGATAGACGCCCATGGCCAGGACCGCGCCTTCGCGCACGATCACGCCCTCGGCGACCTCGGCGCGGGCGCCGATGAAACAGCCGTCCTCGATGATGGTGGGATTGGCCTGGAGCGGCTCCAGCACCCCGCCGATCCCGGCGCCGCCCGACAGGTGGACGTTCTTGCCGATCTGGGCGCAGGACCCGACCGTGGCCCAGGCGTCGACCATGGCCCCCTCATCGACATAGGCGCCGATGTTCACGAAGGACGGCATCAGCACGACATTCCTGGCGATATAGGCGCCCTGGCGGACGAAGGCGCCGGGCACCGAGCGGAAACCGGCGGCCTGATAGTCGCCGGCGGCCCAGTCGCCGAACTTGTTGGGCACCTTGTCCCAATAAGGGCCGACGCCCGGGGCGTGGCTGGTCGGGCCGCGGTCGCCGGCGCGCATGATCTGGTTGTCGTTCAGCCGGAAGGACAGCAGCACCGCCTTCTTCAGCCACTGATGCGTGGTCCAGACCCCGTCCTCGCCGCGCGAGGCGACGCGGGCCTGGCCGGAATCGAGCAGGGCCAGGGCGGTCTCGACCGCGTCGCGGATATCGCCATGGGTGGCGGCCGAGACGTCGGCGCGGTCTTCCCACGCGGCCTCGATGACGGATTCGAGATGCGACAGGTCGGTCATGCGGCGTCCTTGAAGGTCAGGGCGTTGAGGAAGTCGAGAAGATCGGGGGCGATCCGGTCAATATGGTCCCCCAGGGGCTTGCCGTGGCCGTCGCCGATCAGGACGGTCGCCATACCCAGGGCCTTGGCCGGCTCCAGATTCTTCGGGGTGTCCTCAAAGAAGGCGGCGCAACGGGGTTCGAAATCGAACCGCTCGATCATGCGACGAAAGGCCGATGGGGCCGGCTTGGGCGTCAGGTCGCCGTCCTCGATGGCGAACACCCCCTCGAAACAGTCGGCGATGCCGATCCGGTCCAGCACCCGATGCGCATAGTCCCGCGCACCGTTGGTGAAGACGAAACAGCGCCCCGGCAGGGTCTTCAGACGCTCGGCCAGGCGCGGATTGGGCTCCACCCCGTCCAGCGGCACGTCGTGGACCACGTTCAGGAAGTCCTCGGGATCGATGGTGTAGTTGGCCATCAGCCCGGCCAGGGTGGTGCCGTGTTCATCCAGAAACTGGCGCTGCAGGATATGCGCCTCCTGGGGCGCCAGGCCGACCGCCTCGACCACATAGGCGTTGATCCGCGCCTGGACGAGGGACATCAGCCCCTGCTCGCGCGGATACAGGGTGTCGTCCATGTCGAACACCCAGGCGTTGACGTGCGACAGGTCGATCAAGACGCCTTCACCAGGGTGCCGGCGCCGAATTCGGTGAACAGCTCCACCAGCATGGCGTGGGGCCGACGGCCGTCCAGAATGACCACGGCTTCGACGCCGGCGCGCACGGCGGCCATGGCGGTCTCCAGCTTGGGGATCATGCCGCCGTGGGCGACGCCGGTGTCGATCAGGCCTTGCGCCTCCTCCAGCGTCATCTGGCGAATGATCTCGCCGTCCGCGCCCTTGACCCCCGGCACGTCGGTCAGCAGCAGCATCCGCTTGGCGCCCAGCGACCCGGCTACGGCGCCCGCCACCGTATCGGCGTTGACGTTATAGGTCTGGCCGTCCTCGGCCACCCCGATCGGGGCGATGACCGGGACCCAGTCCTCGGTCTCCGAGGCGATCAGCCCCTTGATCAGCTTGGGATCCACCTTGGTGGGTTCGCCGACATAGCCCAGGTCGACCTCGTGCTCGATCATGCTGTCAGGATCGCGCTTGGTCCGGCGGGTCTTCTCGACTGTCAGCAGGCCGGCGTCCTTGCCCGACAGACCGACGCCGCGCACGTCCGCCTCCTTGCCGGCCATGGTGATCCAGTGGGCGATCTCCTTGTTCACCGCGCCGGACAGGACCATCTCGGCGACTTCCATCGTCGCCGGATCGGTGACCCGCAACCCGTCGACGAAGCTGGACCTGACCCCAGCCTTGTCCAGCATGGCGCTGATCTGCGGCCCGCCGCCGTGCACCACGACCGGGTTGACCCCCATCAGCTTCAGCAGCACCACATCGGCCGCGAACTGACGCGCCACGGCGCTCTCGCCCATGGCGTGGCCGCCGTATTTGATGACCACGGTCTCGCGGTCATAGACCTGAATATACGGCAAGGCCTCGGCGAGCGTCTTCGCCGTCTCCCAGCTGCGTTCCTCGGACTGGCGTTCTGTTTCGTTCATCACCGGCGCGAGATAGCGGGGGATGGGGGGCGAGTCACGCGGGAAGCTGAAGCTCTGGCCCGGCAATAAGCTGCAATGAGCGGCTGGCTACTCGATAATAGCCCATGTTAGGCCCTCTAGGCTAAACACGCCTCCGCTTCGCGAGATAAGCCTGAATGCCCATACCGCCTCGCGAGAAATCGGATCGGCCTGCGATCTGCGTCGATGGTTTCAACCTCGCGGCGTCGCAGGGCACCGGGATCGCGACCTACAGCCGAAACCTGCTTGAAGCCGCCAGCCGCCTTGGCTTCCGAACAGAGGCTCTTTTCGGACCGACGCTTTCGCCGGAGTCCGTAAGCCCTTTTGGTGAAGTCGCGATCCTCGATCCTGAGCGGCCGGCAACCCAGCTGCGCTTTATGCAGAAGCTCGAACGGGATATTCGGACACGCCTGAGCCCACTTGGACGAACCGCCAATCCTGTCGCCATCTCTAAAGACATCATTTGGCCAGGAGGCGACGCAGCACGCCCCCGAGCGGACCGATTTTGGGCCACCGACAAGCTCTACTTCCACGCCAGTCGCGCATTCAAGAAGCACGGCAGCGGCACGCCTGTGATCTTCGATAGGCGCAACGCGCCGCCGCCGGACGTCATGCACTGGACGACCCTGCTGCCGCTACGCGCCCGCGATGTGCCGAATATCTACACCATCCACGACCTCATCCCGTTGCGCCTTCCGCATACGACACTGCACAACAAGCCCTTATTCATGGCTATGTGCCGGGAAGTCGTGCGCCATGCCGACCACATCGCCGTGGTCTCCGAGGCGACGCGCCACGATGTCATCCGCATGCTGGGCGTTCCGGAAGACAGGGTCACCAACACCTACCAGGCCGTCAGCCTGCCAAAGGCTTTGACCGACAGGCCGGAGCAGGACGTCGTCACCGAACTGGAAGCGACCTTTCAACTCGGCTGGGGCGACTACTTCCTGCATTTCGGCGCGGTCGAACCCAAAAAGAATCTCGGCCGCGTCGTGGAAGCCTATCTCGCGTCAGGCGTAGGAACACCTCTCGTAATTGTCGGCGGGCGCGGTTGGCTGAGCGAACCCGAGACGGCGCTCCTGGGCCACGTGAAGGCGCTCGGCGGTCCGAGTTCGGATAGGATCCATGTCTATGAATACATGTCCTTCGCCACCTTGGTCAGCCTGATCCGAGGTGCAAAAGCCGTTCTCTTTCCCTCTCTTTATGAAGGGTTTGGGCTGCCGGTGTTGGAAGCGATGAGCCTGGGAACGCCAGTACTCACATCGAACCAGGGTTCGCTGCCGGAGGTGGCGGGAGACGCCGCCATGCAGGTCGATCCCTACGACGTCGATGCTCTGTGCCAAGCGATCCGCATGATCGACGCGGATGCCGACTGGCGCGACGACGCTTCATCTCGCGGCAAGAGACAGGCGGCGCTCTTCAACGATGACGCCTATGACGCGAGGCTGCGCGCGCTTTACGCCAAGGTGGGGGTTTCAATCTGATTGGGCGCGCGGCTTTCGGTCTTGATCGCCCAGTCCATCACCTCCTCAGAGGTCAGGCTTCGCATCCCAGCGAAAAGACGAATGCCGCGCCCTTCCCATTGAGGATTGCGGGTCGGGTCAAAGCGAGCGCGATCGCCCCAACGCGCGAGCAACCGCCCCATTTCTTCTTCGGCGCGCTGTCGTTTGGCTTCCGTATTGGAATGGCCGCGACTTAAAGACTCATGATGTCGCAGAACCAACTCAGGCGCATAAAGGATCGTCCAGCCAGCCGCTCCTGCACGGAGACAAAAATCGACGTCATTGCAGGACACCGCAAAGTTTTCGGCGTCGAAACCGCCGGCCTGATCGAAGACCGACCGACGCATCGCCATAAATGCGCCCGTTACGGCCGTCGCCGGCCTGCGCCGCACCCACCGGTCGAGCGGCCCGCGCTCGTCCGGGCTTGCCCGCAATCCTTCGTGCAAAGGTTCGCCGTTCAACGCCCCCATCACGATGCCCGCGTGCTGGACACGGTCATTCGGGTATAGAAGCCGCGCTCCGACGATCCCCACCCCGTCCATGGCCAGAAGTCGTCGAACCTCCAGATCCCAGTTCTCAGAGAGCATTTCCATGTCGTTATTGGCGAAGACGACAATAGGATGTTCCCGCCCTTCGCAGGCGATGTTGTTAAGGCTGGACCAGTTGAACGGTTCGTCGCGGCGCAGTACCTCCACGCCCCGTGTTCGCCAACAGTCGAGCACCTCCACAGTGCTTACGTCCTGACTTCCATTATCGACGACGACAATATCCACCTCCCCCAAGTCCGATGCTTGGTCGGACAGTGAGGTCAGCATGACGTTAAGAGCCGCACCCTCATCACGCGTGGGAATGACCACGAGTATCCGGCCACAGACCTGCGATTGGTGAACCGTCGGAGAGTCGATTTCCGTTTGAACATGCGGGGTCTGGACACACCCCAGGACCAAGGGAACGTGCCGGACGACCCCTCTGCCAAACGCATCCTGCAGCGTCGCCAGCATGTCGTGACCGCGGTCCTGATATTCGAAATCGCGATAAAGGACCAAGGCAGGCGGGGTAGGATTGGTCGCAAGGTCCAGCAGATGCGGGGCCGACTGGAGGATTGGACGAGTAGCTCCACTCGCGTCCCTCTCTTCATGATCGCAGTACACAGCGCTCACTTCCTCGTTGAGCGCCCAAAGCAACCAGCCAAGGCAATCCGGCGTCAACACGGTCCCTGCCCTGATCAGGAAGACCGGAGTTGAGGAGGTCGCCAGCGCACCTTGCAGAGGAGCAAGCTGTATACGTACATCTGTTGAGACCGCGCCCCCGACGAGCCCCGCATCAAAACCCCCTGATATCGTCGCGCGCCAATCCACCGACGTCAGTCCTCGCAACGATGCCAAGGTCGCGGTCAGGGTGCGGTCTTCGCCGGGTCGGGCGTCGATCAGAATTTCGACCCGCTTGGCTGAACTCATGGAAGCAATAGGTCGGTGGATGGCGCCCAACCTAGAGAGATTTGATGAAGCGCTTTCTGCGAAGGTCGGCTGCAGCAGCCGCCTGCGAATATCCTCCACGTCAACTGCAAGGCCAGCCTCGTCCATTATGTCCGCTAGCGTTAGCTGAAGGCTCACCTTTGTTGGACGAGCCGCTATAGCCCCCTGAAGGATCCTAATGGCGGCAGGAAAGTCGCCGGACTCTCTCAGAGTGTTGGCGAGGCGGACCCGCACCCCGATGTCGTGTGGATATCGAGAAAGATAACGTTCGTAGTGACCGACCGCAGCACTCCACAGATTGTGATGTCGAGCAGCGTCCCCTTCATCAGCGCCATAGCGCCTTCGCGCTGCGCCCAACCGACGATCTGACAGCGCTTTAAAAAATCGTCGCAATCTGACAATCCAAATGGAAGATTTGGCCCCTTGCACCAATGCACTCCCTATCGCAGGAAATCTGGTCTAGATCATCCGCTATCAATGGGCAGTAGGTCCGCTTGAGTCTCGATTTCATGGCCGTTTCTTCGCAACCCATCTTGTTACGCCCTCGCCGATTTGGCGACCCACGCGGCTGGTTCATGGAGACCTACTCTGAGGCTGCCGCCCTGGCCGCTGGGATCGACGTTCGCTTTGTGCAGGACAACCAGTCGTTCTCTGCGACCGAGGGCACGATCCGGGGGCTGCACTTCCAACGCCCGCCGCACGCTCAAGCCAAGCTGGTGCGTTGTGTGAAGGGATCCATCATGGATTACGCAGTCGATGTGCGGCGCGGCTCTCCCACCTATGGGCAATACGTCGCGGCCAAACTCACGGCAGATGGCGGTGAGCAGTTGTTCGTGCCAGTCGGCTTTGCGCATGGCTTCATCACCCTGGAGCCGAACGTGGAAATCGCCTACAAGGTGTCTGGAATTTACGCGCCGGATTGCGACGGCGGCATCGTTTGGAACGACCCGACGATCAGCATCCAATGGCCACTGCCGGCTTCGGGTGCAGTCCTGTCCGACAAGGACAAGATTTTGCCGACCCTGGCAGAGTTTGACAGCCCCTTCGAATATGACGGCCGGCCGCTCGAGCCGCTGCCCGCGTCCTGATCTGAATCCCGACGGAGAGACCCCTAATGCGTATCCTGGTCACCGGCGGCGCCGGTTTTATCGGTTCGGCTTTGGTTCGGCGGCTTATCGAACACACGGATCACGAGGTCCTGGTGTTCGACAAGCTAACCTATGCAGGGGTGTTGAGTTCGTTGGAGCCTGTGGAGTCCAGCAACCGATACGCCTTCGTCCAAGCCGACATCTGCGACGCCGACGCCGTTTCAAAAGCATTGCACGAGTTCAAGCCGGACGTGGTCGCCCACCTGGCGGCGGAGAGTCACGTGGACCGTTCGATCGACGGGCCGGGTGAGTTCATCCAGACCAATATGGTCGGCACCTTCGTCATGCTGAACCAGGCGCTGGGCTACTGGCGCGGGATGGACGAGGACGCCAAGGCGGCCTTCCGCTTCCATCATATCTCGACCGACGAGGTGTTCGGCTCGCTGGGCGAGGACGGTTTCTTCACCGAGACCACCCCCTATGACCCCCGCTCGCCCTATTCGGCGTCCAAGGCCGGGTCGGACCATCTGGTGCGCGCCTGGGGCCACACCTACGGTCTGCCGGTGCTGGTGACCAACTGCTCCAACAACTACGGCCCTTATCACTTCCCCGAGAAGCTGATCCCGCTGATCATCATCCGCGCCCTGAACGGCGAGCCCTTGCCAGTCTATGGCGACGGCTCGAACGTGCGCGACTGGCTGTTCGTCGACGACCACGCCCGTGCGCTCCAGGCTGTGTTCGAGGCCGGCACGCCGGGCGAGACCTATAATGTCGGGGGCAATGCCGAAAGGAAGAACATCGAGGTGGTCACCATCATCTGCTCGATCCTGGATCGGCTGCGGCCCAAGGCCGACGGCAAATACGCCGATCAGATCACCTATGTGACCGACCGTCCGGGCCATGACCAGCGCTACGCCATCGACGCCTCCAAGATCCGCTCCGATCTGGACTGGACCCCCTCAGTGACCTTCGAACAGGGCATCGAACAGACGGTGGCCTGGTATCTGGAGAACCAGTCCTGGTGGCAGGACATCCTCGACGCCCGCTATTCGACCCAGCGTCTGGGTGTCGCCAATGGCTGATCCGATTCACATCCTGATCACGGGCGGGGCCGGTCAGGTGGGACTGGAGCTCCTGGCCGCCGCCTGGCCCGAAGAGGTTGTGCTGCACGCGCCGACGCGGGCGGAACTGGACTTGGGCGACGCCGCCTCGGTCCACGCCGCCTTCGCCGCTACTCCCTTCGCCGCCGTAGTCAACTCGGGCGCCCATACGGCGGTAGACAAGGCCGAGACCGAGGTCGCCGCCGCCTTCGCCGCCAACGCCATGGGGCCGGCGGTTCTGGCCGACGCCACGCGCGAGGCTGGGATCCCGCTGATCCAGGTCTCGACCGACTATGTGTTCGACGGGTCCAAGGAGGGTCTCTACGTCGAGACCGATCCGGTCGGGCCGCTAGGCGTCTATGGCGCCTCCAAACTGGCGGGCGAACTGGCGGTGCAGGCCGGCAATCCGCGCTCGGTCGTGCTGAGGACGGCCTGGGTGCTCAGCGTGCACCGCGCCAACTTCCTCAAGACCATGCTCCGCTTGGCCGCCGACCGCCCGGCCCTGCGGGTGGTGGGCGATCAGCACGGTTGCCCGACCTCGGCGCGCGACATCGCCCAAACACTCAAGACCATCACCCTCAAGATGATCGTCGATGCTGAGGCTCCGACCGGCGTCTATCAGTTCGTCAACGCCGGCGAGACCACCTGGGCCGGGCTGGCGAGCGAAATCTTCGCCCTCAGCGCCGCCGCCGGCGGCTCGTCCGCTACGGTCGAGGCCATCCCCGCGTCCGACTACCCGACCCCGACCAGGCGCCCGTCGAACTCGCGCCTGTCCACCGCCAAACTGACCCGTGACTACGGCATCGCGCCCCGCCCCTGGCAGGCCGCCGTCGCCGAGATCGTCACCGAACTGCACGCCGAAAGGACCCACCCATGAAGGGCATCATCCTGGCCGGAGGATCGGGCACCCGCCTGCATCCGATGACCCTGGTCACATCGAAACAGCTGATGCCGGTCTACGACAAGCCGATGATCTATTATCCGCTGTCGACCCTGATGCTGGCCGGCATCCGCGAGGTGCTGATCATCTCCACCCCGCGCGACGTGCCGAGCTTCCAGGCCCTGCTGGGCGACGGTTCGCAGTGGGGCATGGAGATCCAGTACGCGGTCCAGCCCAGCCCCGACGGCTTGGCCCAGGCCTATGTCATCGGCGCGGACTTCGTCGGCGACAATCCATCGGCCCTGATCCTGGGAGACAACATATATTATGGCCACGGCATCACCGATCTTTTCACGAACGCCATGGGTCGGCCAGACGGAGCGACGGTATTCGCGTACCACGTAAACGATCCTGAGCGTTACGGCGTGGTCGAGTTTGACGACCGTTTCCGCGCGCTGTCTATTGAGGAGAAGCCCGAAGCGCCGAAGTCGCACTGGGCCGTCACTGGTCTATATTTCTACGACAGCGATGTGGTCGAGATTGCCCGCGATCTGAAGCCGTCGGCGCGCGGCGAACTTGAGATCACCGACGTTAACCGCATCTATCTGGAGCAGGACAAACTATCCGTCGAGATTATGGGTCGCGGCTACGCTTGGCTGGATACCGGCACACCCGACAGCCTGCTGGATGCTGCTGAGTTTGTCCGCGTCTTGGAAAAGCGCCAGGGCTTCAAGATCGCCTGCCCGGAAGAGGTCGCTTTCGAGAAAGGCTTCATTGACGCCTCCAAGCTGGAAGTGCTCGCGGCCAAACTTGGAAAAAGCACCTATGGTGCTTACCTGCGAGAAATCATAAGCCGCCGTTGACTTCGCTGGTCGCAGAGAGGGCAGCACCAAGCGAGCTAAAAATCAGTAGTCTGCCCTAGATTGACGGGGTCTTCGGTATCGACGACCCCGTCAATCTAATCAGAACTTCAACGAACCGAGAAGCTCAGGCTGGTCCATATTCGACTGACGCATGTATTGCGCCAGAATGTGCATCAATGACTGATGCGTATCTTCGACAATCCCGTAGTTCTCGGCCTTCACATAGAGCGAGACGTCGGCAAGCTCAGACGCCGCCCCTCCAGAAAATCCGGTCATGGCGATTGTTTTCATGCCCATTTCACGTGCGGTTTTAAGCGCCGATATTATGTTCGGAGATGCTCCTGAAGAGCTTATGGCGACCAAGACATCACCACTAGAAGCCAGCGACTCGAGTTGGAACGAAAACATTTGCTCAACGCCGATGTCGTTGACGATCGCGGTGACCAACTCCACCGTGGCCGACAAACTGTGAACTTTGGGCCGCAGGGATGTATTGGACCGAACGCCTTTCAGACAGTCGCAAACCAGGTGGTTCGAAATCGCCGCCGATCCTCCATTACCGCACGAGAAGATCGTTCGCCCTGCTTTGGCTCCATCGACGAGCAGTTGACCGGCGGCGGTAACAGCCCCAGCATCGACTGTCTTATAAGCGTCTGCGAGCAACTCAAAGTAGCGCGTAGCGTAGGCGCCGCCGGTATCGTGCACTCGATCAGGAAAATATGTCATCGGAAACCTCTCAGTTCGGATTGTAGAACAAAATACGAGAACCCATCGGTTCGAACTTGAAGTCGACTTGGCGCAGGCCTACGGCGCGAGCAATGGCCTGATGCCGTTCGGGATCCGCATAAAACATCATGAAGCCTCCCGCGCCCGCGCCTAGAAGTTTTCCGCCCAGGGCTCCAGCGTTGATGGCTGCATCATACCAGCCGTCTATCGCAGTATTGCTGATGTCGGCAGTAAGCGAGCGTTTTAGCATCCAGTTTTCGTGCAGAATCTCACCAAAAGATGTGACGTTTCCGTTGGCCATCTCGTCGCGAGCGACGTACGCGAGCTCCACCATCCGCCGCAAGGCGTCCTGCTTGGCGGTACTGGAGCCCGAGACGGCGGTTTGTTCCTTGAGTATATGAGAGGCGCTTCTGGTCACGCCTGTATAAAAGGTGATCACCCCGTCCTGCATGCGCTGCTTTGTTTCGGCAGGCATAATGACAGGGGACACCTTGACGGTATCGTCCGTGTTGAACTCGATCAGATTAAAACCGCCATAAGCGGCAGCATACTGATCCTGCTTTCCTATAGGTTCTCCGCAGCGTTCGATTTCGACCTCGCAACTGCGCTCGGACATTTCCTGCGCCGACATGTAGCGCCCTTGGTAAGCTGAGGCGGCCTGAATCAATCCGACGGTAAAGGAGCTGGAAGAACCCAGCCCCGTCCCTCGTGACGGAATGTCCGCAGTCGTGGTGATTTCGACGCCACCCTTAAGATCCAACATCTCGAACGTGGCCTTCACCAAGCGATGTTCTACTTGATCAAGGGAATTAACTTCCTCGGTTTTGGAATAAGCGAGGCGGATCCCCCCATCAAACTTTCGGTTGATAGAGACATAAACATACTTGTCGATCGCGGTGCTGAGAACAGCTCCGCCATATTTTCTGTAGAAGGACGAAATATCGCTACCTCCACCTACGAAACTCATTCGCAGCGGTGTACGACTGATAATCATGTGCTGGAGCCTTGCGTGATATCGAGTTTCATCGCCGATGCGCAGATCAGGCGAGCGGCGGCAAGCAAGTTGGCAGCGCGATGCGATGGCTGCACTGCCCACTTGTTATCGAGACCGCCTGTACCGGTCTCGACCAGAACCGTCTGCAAATTCATACGGCGACCGGCTTCAATGTCGCTTGTGCTGTCGCCTACCATCCAGGATGCAGCGAAATCGATTTTCATCGCGGTCGCCGCTTGTTCGAACAACCCCGTAGCCGGCTTTCGGCACTCACACGGCCCCTTTAGGGCGGCCACCTCTCCGCTGAAACCCGCGTCAGGATGGTGAGGGCAGAGATAAAGAGCGTCGATATAGGCGCCGCCTGCGCCCAAAAGACTTTCCATTCGCGCGTGAATCCGCTGTACCGCGTCAAAATCCGCTTCGCCGCGAGCGATGACAGGCTGGTTGGTGACCACAACGACGCGGAATTCGGCATCATTTAGCATTCGGATCGCTTCTACGGCTCCGGGTATCAGTTCGAAGTCATCCGGCGTCCGAACGTAGTCTCGCTGGACATTGATCACGCCGTCACGATCTAGGAATACGACGCGCTGCATTGCAGTAAGTCGCGCGCGTTCGACAACGCCGGAGGCAAGATGACGCTCTACCTTGTCCAATCGTTTGGGCGTGCCCAGATCTTTTATATATTCAAAACTCGAATAGCCCCGAATCCGGGCACCTTGAGCGAGCATGCGCGGAAATAAATCCTTTGCGAAGTCCAGAGGCGTTGGGGATTCCCTCCACGGCTCTAGCGCTGATCTTTCGCAGATATAGAACGCCGCGTTGACAAGATTGCGTAAGTCCGCTTCCGGCGGATGCGGGTAGCTGTGAAAAGCCGTGACCCAACCGTCTCCGTCAATCTCAACCAAGTCGGAATCGGCGGGATGGTCATTTGGATGCAGAAGAAGGCTGATATCAGCATTGCTTGCTTCATGTTCCGCCATCATCGCTGCGATATCGATGTCGAAAAGGGTGTCGCCATAGACCACCAAAAAGCGGCCTTCCAGCGCTTCAAGACACGCCAACACTGCACCAGCAGTGCCGCGGGGAGCGCCGTCGTCGATCAGCTTGGCCCGCGGAACGGGGGGGCGAGCCGCGAAAAAAGCTTCGATCTGATCTGCCGCGTGGTTCACCAGAACAACGACGTTGTCTATCCCTTGTCCGGCCAAAGCATCAAGTTGACGTTCCAGTAGCGGCACGCCCAGGACGTCGATCAACGGCTTCGGTCGGCCATGCAGCCTTTCCGCAAGGCGCGTCCCCTTGCCGCCAGCTAGAATAATCGCCTGCATCAGCGTCCCATTTCCTGCGCCACGATCTCAGCGACCGCACGCTGAACGGCCTCTTGCGATGATAGCGAAGGCTCCCACCCTGTGTTGATGAGCCGGTCTACGGAGTAACGAAAACGAGGGACGTCGCCGACCCACCCGCGGCTTTCTTCCCCGAAGATGATGGATGCGCTAGGCGAAGCGACATCTCTGACCGTTTCGGCGATCATGCGGACGGTCACGCCGTCATCGGTCGGTCCTATGTTAAACAGCTGATAACGCCCTGGGATTTCCGCGATATGCCGCATAGCTCGGACGAGATCGTCGACATGCAGATAGGCTTTCTGCTGCGTCCCGTTGCCGAGAACCTGAAGTTCCTCAGGCGTGTTTCTAAGCTTGTGCACAAAATCGAGAATTACGCCGTGCGTGGCCGGAACGCCGATGACGTTGGGAAAGCGGAAGATATCTGCTCGCGATAAGAAAGCTTCCACCGCCGCCCGGATCTGAGCTTCAGATGCCAGTTTCATCGCGCCATAGTTTGAGATAGGGAGAAGCGGGCCAATGTCCTCGTGAATCATGGTTTCGCCGAAGTCGCCGTAGATCGCGGAACTGGATGCGAAATGAAGGTTGGGAATCTCACGCGCCTTCATGACCTCAAGAATCGCGAATGTGGTCATGAATGTTTGATGAAGGTCGATACGCGGGTCGGCGATACCTGCGGGAATGTCGGAGTTTGCGGCCATGTGCCAGACGTCGGTGATGCCTTCGGCTTCGCCGATCGCCGCATCGAGCGCGTCTCTATCGGCGCAATCCGCCTGTCGAAAATCGAAGTTGGGATTGTTGGTCAGGTGGTGGATCGTTTCGATACGGCCTCGCGAGAGGTCATCGATGGCTAGAACCCTGTGACCGTCCTTGAGCAGGGACGTCGCCAGATTGGCCCCAATAAACCCGGCGCCGCCGCTAATTAAATGATGTGTCATTGAGGCAATCCAGATCCAAGCTTCGCGCCCGATCAGATGCACCTGCTCGTAGTGAGCGCGTGGCGATGCAGGGGCGATAGCGCAATAGCGGGATTGTATGTTGATTCCAATGCGTGAAGCGCCGCAAGGCAACGCTTTTTAACCTACCCAAGCTTATGCTAGCGGGCTATGCGGACCTGTAGTGTCTAGATTGCACGATAGTGCTCGCGCTCTGAGAAGCCTTTCCTGGTGGGATTTTTAATGACTCACGATCTCGACGGCGTGCGGCGGTCGGCCATGCCCCACGCCCTGCTCTCTCTTTTAAAACGAGCGGAGACAGCGCGTCCGCAAAATACGGCGGCGTTCCAGCTGATGGAGGCTGTTTTGGCTGGCCGCGAAGCTCTTCCGTCTCAGGTTCTGGCGGTTGAGTGCGTTCGCCGCACCAGTCAGATCGCGGACGAGGTGCGCCAGCAGCTGGAGGGTTCGACTGCGCCGGTCTCCGCCAAGGGCAAGACGGTGAAATCAAGTCGTGCCCGTAAAGCCGGGACAGTGCGTTTGCCGACTCACGCTGAGCTTGAACGACTTCAAGTCGATGGGCTTTTCATGGAGGGATATTATCGTCTGCATGCGGGCGTCGATCCGGAAACGGATGCGTGGCAGCATTTTCTTGAATCGGAAGGCTTCGGCGCGGACCCGCATCCCTTATTAAACACGAGCCACGCGCGTTTGATTGGCGCTGTCGCTGCGGATCGGACCGTGGCGCAACTGTTTGCTGTCGATGGTGCGGCCGCCAGCGCCGCAGCTCATCCGCTATTCGACCCGGGTCACTACATATCGACCAACGGAATTACGCTGAACCCCGGAGAAACCGCTCTTGGCCATTATGTTTCTCACGGTCGCCACGAGGGCTTGTCAACTCACCCGCTGATTGATCTGACCTGGATCGACGCCACATTCCCCCAACGGGATAGTCGTTTCGATTTGGTGGAGTATATCGTAAACCCCAGTTTGTTCGGTTATAGTCCGACGCCGCTGTTCGACAATGCCTACTATCTGGGCTGGAACGGCGACGTAGCCGAAGCCGGTGTGAATGCTTTCATTCATTATGTGCTCCACGGGCACACAGAAAACAGAAAACCAAACAAATGGTTCGGCGACGCTTGGTATCGCAACCGAAATAGAACGGCGTCCCAGGGACTGGCGGGGCTCGTAGATTATGCCGAACGTGGTCGTAGCCAGTCACATCAACCGCACCCCTTATTCGATCCAGCATTCTATCTTCAGATCTATCAGGATGTAGCCGCCGCGGGGATCGATCCGTACATACACTTTGTCGCACACGGCGCGGCCGAGGGGCGCACGCCTGGTTTTATTGCGCATGCAGTGATCGAACTCGGCGGAGACTTGATCGACCGTCCATTACTTTCTGACGCACTATTAGGCTTGGCGAACCCGTTTGACGTGATCAAGCCTGAACAGCTGATCACTAAAGTCGGCGAGGACCGCCGGGAATCACGCCGTTTGGCGCTCTGGAGGGCGGCCCGCCCCCTTCGTGTCATCAGAAAACGGCTGCGAAGCTTGGGAGTCTCAGCGAAACGCGCGCAAAATCTGCAACAGTTTTCCGGCATTTTGTCGACAGTCGATGACAGCGTTGCGCCATACTTGGTCAAGAAAGATATTTTCGAGATCTGGCAAAGCAATAATCGACTTACGGATGTCGCTCGCCTCGATTTGGCACGCCGTCTTGCTGTATCCAAGCAAGACATAAAGTTCTCTATCGTAACCCCTGTTTACAAGACGCCGCCACAGCACCTTCGCGATATGGTATCATCTGTTGTCGGACAAATTTACAACAATTGGGAACTCTGCTTGATCGATGACGCTAGTCCAGATGAATGGACGTGGCCGTTGTTGCAAGACTTGGCCGCGCAGGACGAGCGCATCCGCATTCATAAGCAGCCTAAGAACGGGGGCATCAGTTCCGCTTCCAATGCTGGCCTAGCTTTGGCAGACGGCGATTTCATCGTTCTGCTCGATCATGACGACCTCTTGACACCAGATGCATTGGCCGAAGTAGCCATTTATCTGAGCGAGAATCCTGATACTGATGTCGTCTATTCCGACGATGACAAAATCGACGATAACGGCCGCCGTTTTGCACCACAATTCAAACCTGACTGGTCGCCTGTTCTTCTGCTTTCCTACATGTATCTCAGCCACCTATCCGTGTTCCGTCGCAGCATGTTGGATCAAGTTGAAGGCTTTCGGTCTGATTTCGACGGCGCGCAAGACTACGACTTCTTCTTGAGGATAACCGAAAAGGCGCGAGCCGTCGGCCATATTCCGCGCATCCTTTATCACTGGAGAGCAGCGGAGGGGTCTACCGCCACTTCAGGAGATGCCAAGCCCGAAAGTTTCGAACGTGGTCAAAAGGCCGTTCAGGAGGCTTTGGATCGACGAGGAATCGCAGCCGAAGCCTATTGGCCCGATTGGGCGAAACGCGCCAAGGTCGGCATGTTCGGTATCAGGTTCCCCGATGATGGTCCTTCTGTCACTATCGTGATCCCAACATACAATCAGGTCGGACTGCTGCGTGACTGCGTCGAATCTCTCTCGATGACAACCTACCAAAATTTCGATGTCCTCATCGTGGACAACGGAAGCAACGATCCTGATGCTCGATCTTATTTGAAACAACTGAATACATACGCCGGGCACAAAGTTCTTCGGATTCCCCAATTTTCTACCGGCTTCAGTTTTGCCCGTCTTCTTAACGAGGCTGTTCCCGCTGCTAAAGGAGAGTATGTCCTTCTTCTAAACAACGACACAAAGGTCATCAATCCAGAATGGCTAAGCCAGATGGTTGGCTATGCCCGGATGAACGGGGTCGGTTCTGTCGGCGCAAAATTGTATTTTGGAGACCATACGATCCAGCACGCCGGCATCGTCAAAGGCTATAATGATGGCCTCGTTGGTCACGCTTTCCGTAACGCAGCTGCTCATGACTGGGGATACATGGGATTTGCGCGCACCCCTCGTGAATACTCTGCCGTAACCGCAGCTTGTGTCCTTACGCCCAAGGAACTTTTCCTATCCATCGGCGGTTACGATGAAGAAAATTTCGCGGTCGCGTACAACGACGTGGACTACGGGTTCCGTTTGGTTGATCGTGGATACACGAACATTTACTGTTCTGATGCGGAACTTTTCCACTTTGAAGGCAAGACACGTCCAAAGCGCGATAACCCCAGAGAGGTGGTTGCTTTACGGACGATCTATGGTGATTGGCGCGAACGCTGGTACAATCCAAATCTGACTTTGGAGCATGAGGATTTTTCTTTGTGTTCCCGGCGAAGTGGGCGTCTTGGACAGCAGCCCATTCGAGTCGCCTTTGTTTGTCATAGTTTGAATCGCGAGGGCGCGCCAAACACCCTCCTCGATCTGGTCGTTGGCCTGAAGCGCTCACGCCTCGTCGATCCTATCGTTCTTTCTCCTGGAGAAGGCGCGCTCAAGGCGGCCTATGCCGAGGCTGGCGTCGAGGTCGTCAAGTTAGATTTGCCTTCTCCAAAAGCTGAAGTTGAAGACTATAAATCTGCCATTCGAAGCATCGCCGATGCGCTGATCGCGGCGAACGTGTCAGTTGTAGTTGCTAATACGCTGACCATGTACCAGTCTATCAACGCGGCATCTCTCGCCGGTATCGCAAGCATCTGGTGCCAACATGAGAGCGAACCTTGGGACACCTACTATAATGCACTTTCGGAAGGGCAGAGAGCCTTCGCCTATGCTGCATTCGGTCAAGCCTATCGGGTAACCTACGTGGCTGAATCCACACGGCGAGGCTGGGATCCTGTCCGGACCAGACACAATGCCCAAGTAATTCGCCACGGAATTCGCGAAGACCGGATGGAACAAGAAATCGGTCGATGGAGCGCGGCGGCTGCAAGGAAGAAGCTCGGCGTGCGCGGAGGCGAACTGGTTGTCGTCGTCGCAGGAACAGTTTGCGCGCGTAAGGGCCAGGTAGACCTTGTTCAGGCGGTGGCGCAGTTGCCGAACAGTTTAACGGACACGGTTCGAGTTTTCATCGCCGGGGCTCCGGGAGAGCCCGAGTATGTTGCGGAGCTAGAACGCGCCGTCGCCCAACTTTCGCCTGCTGCGGCCGAGCGGTTAACGGTGGAGGGCGCGGTCGACGACATGACAGTTTATTTCGCCGCTGCGGACATCTACGTTTGCACATCACGAGTCGAAAGCGCGCCTCGCGTGCTAGTGGAGGCCATGGCGCACGGACTACCGATCGTCACTACGGACGTTTTCGGGATTCCCGAAATGGTTGATGAGAACGTCAATGCGCTCTTTTACAAACCTGCAGACGTCGCGACCTTGGCTCGCCATTTGACGACTCTTCTGACAAACAAGTCAGTACGAACCGCATTTGGCTTGGCCAGCCCTTACGTTCTGCGCAGCCGCCCGGGTTACGCAGAGATGGTCCAGGGATACGCCGAGATCATAGCGGAAGCCGCAATGTTAAGTGACGTGTCCGGGCGGGCCGAAACTTGAGGGTGCGCCTCATCGGCGCGAGACGACCAGCTCCAATCCGGGTCGCTGGTCGTCACCTTGCGGCATTGATTAAGTCATGACCGCAGATCGGGCTCGTCGAAAGTTCGGCGAAGTGCTCTGAGCATGGGCTAAACGGCTGCGCGGCGATGTTGGGCTCTCCGCATGCCGCGCATCGTCAGACGACAGCATTTTGGCGGGGAGACATCGACAAGCGGGAGAGCCACCCGGGCTTCGGCAGACGTCAAATTAGAGCTTCTGGCATGGTTTCTACCCATCAACGGGGGTCAAGACCAAGTCTCCAAATGTTAATTCCCCGTCCAACTTGGGAACTATCAGCATTGTCTTCATATTCGCAAGGACATGCTCGTCTAAACGCCCTGTGAGAGAAATTTCATATGTTCCGGAAGCTTTAAGAGTTTGCTCAATTTCGGCGTCCCCCCATTCAAATCGAAGAACGGTTGGTCCATGCGTGTCCAGTAGGATCTGAAAGTCGATGCGCCAGAGTCCTCGGGGCAAGGATATGTGAGGCCCTTGCGTCAGTATCCTTCGGCGCCCCGCAAGAGTTACGAGGACGCCATTGTTGATGTCTTTAACGGCATTCGACTCGCTGTAATCCAAGCAGCTGGAGGTCCAATTTATTGGATGGGGCGGCGGCGGAATGGATTTGTAGAGGCTGAGCAAGCCGCCGGCGTCAGCGGGCTGAACAAAGGAAGGCTCCGGATTGCTGATCCACCCGAGATCGGAAATCTGAATATTGGCGTCGTAAAGCGTGCTTACAGTCGCGCCAGACAACGCCAAGTCGGTTGCGAAGAGATAGCGATTTGAAGCATGGATCGGGGCTTCGTCGGCGGTGGCGCCAAAACGATCGATCAAGGCCCTGATCGCATCTTCGGGACCGCAGGTCTGAACAAGCCACTCAGCGTCCTCGCTCATCTCGTCGGGGCGACTCCAGACGATTACGACACAATCGAAGTCTGGATCGACATCCAATTTCGCGCTGCCCCAATGCTCGTAATAGCGCCAGCCATGGGCATAGCAGTGTTGCGCGATACTGTGGCGCCAGGCTTCATCATTGGGACCCGGCACCTGAAGTATATTGATGCGGCGCGCCATCAAGCCGCTCGAAGCCAAGTGTAGACATCTATGCCTTCTTCGATGTCGTCGAAGAGTTTGGCGCGGCCACCTTCAACAATAATGGCGCGGGTGCAGTGCGCAGCAATGATATTCATATCGTGGGAGGCCATCATGAACGCTCTGCCGGCGCGACGTTCGAACAACTCTTCCTGGCATTTGCGTTGAAAACGCGCATCGCCGACGGACACCAGTTCGTCGATCAAATAGCATTCGAACTCGATCGCCAAAGATAGACCAAACGCTAGGCGAGCGCGCATGCCGCTAGAATAGTGCTTGATCGGCTGCTGCATGGCGCGACCGAGTTCAGCGAAATTCTCGACGCGGTCAAATACGTCGTTGAAGTGCATTCCGTAGATGCGGGTGATGAAGCGTATGTTGTCGATGCCCGTCAGACTGCCCTGAAAGCCGCCCCCGAAGCCGATCGGCCACGACGGCTTCATGTTCCATTGAATGGAGCCTTCCGTTTGAGGCAGAACCCCGCCGAGAATCTTAATCAGCGTCGACTTTCCCTGACCATTTCGTCCAAGCACCGCCAAGCGTCCTCCCTTGCCAAGTTCGAACGACAGGTCGCTGAAAACCTCGTGGCCGTGAGTGCCTTTGAATGACTTGCTAAGATTTCGAACGAGCAAGCCAGGTTCGGAGACGCCGGAAGCCGTCACGATTGACGGCTCTCGCGAAGTCCTGCTGCGATCAGCCAGCCAGTGCCATACACCGTCAAAGCTATGGCCAGCACGGCCAAGATAGACAGCCATCGTTTTGGCTCTATCGGTTCATCGGGCCGGGAGGGATTTACGATGCGTTCGAGATAAAGTTTCTGGCGGCGGCTATCGAGGCGAGCCGCTTCGAGTGCTTGTGTTGCAGCCAGCAACGCCCGTTGAGAAAATTCTCGCTCGGTAGCCAACTGCTCATATTGGCTTATCTTGGGAACGAGCGAATCTGCGCCACCGGCTATAGCGCCACGGGCTTGTTGGACCTGATCTTCATAGGCGCGTATCCGACCGTCTATGATCGAGAGTTGAGGGCTGAGCGGCGCCTCGGCGGCGATCTGACTACGCTCGGCTTTCAGATTTGCGATCGTTAGGAGGAGCTGACTGACAAGTTCACCGCCTGCCGTAGCGGTCGATTCAGGATCGATAAAACGCTCTGCATTGCGAAAATCTGCAAGCTCAGCTTGCGCTCTTGCGACGCGAGCCTGCGCCTCAACGACGGTGCGTTCGCCTTCGGCCACCGCATCTCCTTCAGCGCGGAGGTTCAGGCGGTTAACAAGAGACTCTCCGCCGGCCAGCAAGGCCTCAGATACGATCTGCGCGTCTCGGGGACGAAACGCCTGAACCCGAAGAGTACTGATGCCTGTGGTCGAATCATATCCGACAGAAATATAGCGCCGAGTTCCTTTGAAAAGCGATTCGAACGAGGGGCGAGCGAAAACAGCAGGAACACGCGACAGCGGATCCGCCCGGCCGGGCCCGTAGATTTCTTCTACTGGAACAGCGCCCATCACCTGACGAAGGCCGTCGCGGGAATTTATGTAGGCGTGCACGGCGAATGCATCTGTTTGACCGCCAGGGATGCCGACGCCCTGCAGAGCGACGCCCAAGGACGACGGTTGTCGTTCTGCGGCGGAACGCACGACAAACTTAGCCTCCGCAACGTAACGTGGCGTCGCGATCAGCAGGAAGTAGAAGCTCGCGGCAAGCACAGGCGCTACGACGACGATCAGGAAGGATATTGGGATCCGACGAAGGAATGTCGCCGCAGTGCCTCTTGGCGTCGCCGCCTTGTTAAGCGGCGCGATGAGCTTGATATGCGAGTCTGACATGTCGGATTCGATTTCCGCAAAAGCTATTCGATTTCAAGCTTGTTTTGGCTGCGTGCCAAAAGAGCCAAGCCTAGGAGGCACAAGCCTGCACTCCAGGCCGCCATATACCAGGCGTGATAGAAAGTTGGTACGCTATCGCCGAAGACACCGTCACGAACCATTTCGATAGCATTTGGAATCGGCAGCAAAAGGTACAGATCCCGATAGCCGCTGGGGAGCCAGCTGGCCATGATGAAAGCGCCGGACAGAGGGATCATGAGATACATGAAAACGGGGACGATCCGCTCCATAACATCAAACTCCATTGCCAACCCAGCAAAAACTAACGCCAGCCCAGTAGAAAACCAGGCCAGTAGAAGCCATCCACAATAAAGCGTCACTATGCTGTCAGGAAATTCAACAGACCCCATAACGAAGAGGAGCGTATAGACTACTATAAATGCTACGCTTGCCCCCGCAAATTCCATAATTGATCGAGATAAATATATATGAAGTATCCTAACTTGCCGATGATACAGCAATCCTACGTTCGCTTGCACGGCGTTCACGCTGTAAGATACTGTGTGCCTAAGCAGGAGAAGGCACATATACCCCGTCATGATAAAGGGAGCCACCCGCACGCCGTGCTCATACTCTGGCTTCATTAACGTCCATAGGGTCAGAACCCCCAGACAAAACATTAGGGGTTCGCCGATCAGCCAAAGGAACCCTAATCCTTCTCGGCCATATCGAGTGACAATTTCGCGCATCATTAACGCATATGTCACGCGAAAATTCTTGCTCAGCGAGGTCGCAAACGTTCGCATTGTGAAGGGTCGACTCCGATCATCTCACAGGCGTATTGCACCCTCCACCTTCGAGAAGGCAACCCTTTGTGGGAAACAGGGGCTTAGTGATGACGCAGCCTGAAATGACAAACGCAGGTCGGCGGCGTCCGCTGAAACGCTTACCTGGGGCTTGGACCCAACTGAGTTGATTTGGGTTTTGCGATTCAAGCGTTAGAGGAGGCTTGAATCATGGCCGATCATTTCAGGTGGTCGGAGGCGCTGTGGCTGGTGATTTAGCCGCATATTCCCAAGCTCAACACCGGCAAGCGGCGGACAGATGATCGGCAGCTCATCACCGGCACGTGCATCGGCTTGGTGAGGGGTGTCGCTGGCGGGCTCTTCTGGAGATGTATTGACCCTAACGACGGTGTTCAACCTCTAGAACCGCCGGAACAAGCGGGTCTGTGGCAGCGGATCCTGTCCCCGCTCGCAGAGGCGGCTGACCCGCCGGTGACGGCCATGATCGATTGGTCTTCGGTCAAGGCGCGACGCCCGGCCGTAGGTGCAAAAAAATGGGAGGCTCGCTCTAGGCCTTGGCCAGTCGCGCGGCAGTTGGATGACCGAGGTCCAAATGCTGGCAGACGACGCCGGCAACCCTCGGGTCGTTCAGATCGCGCCTGGTTAGGCCTCCGACATCGCGTCCGCCCACGACCTGATCGGCTACAGACGACCCAGCCTGCATATGCTCGAAAATAAGGGCTTACGACAGCGAGGCCATGCGTCGACTGCTGATCGAACGGGACACGGCACCGGTGATCCCGAACAAGATCAATCACTCCACCCGACGGCGTGGTCCGGCCTTGGACCTGCGGTTTGCGCCGACAGAGCGTCAGCCCCTGCAGCGGACATTCGTAGGTATGGGGCATGCTGAATTTCGATAAAAAGGCGCTGGAGGTTGCGGTGGAGTCTGCTAGGGGGATTGCGGATAACTGCGAATCCTCGCGTCGCTGCGGCTGAAATTGAGGTTGCCGATGATCACCACGTCAGCCCCTGGCGGCTCCGAAAACATTTCTGGCTCTGTCGACTCGCTTGAAGGCGACTATTTGCTCGGCTGGGCCGCCGCTGGCGGCGATCAACAACCGGTGATTGTCGAGGCTTTTCTAGACAAAAAGCTTATCGGGACGGCTTTGGCAGATCAGTTCAGGGGAGATCTTCCTGGCAAGGTGGCCTTCAGGCTTCAGCTAGATCCGCTACCAAGCGCGCCTGCGTTTCTTGCCGGTAATGTCGTGGTCAAGGCCCACCTGCCGGAGGGGAAGCGCGAAACGCTCACACTAAACAACCTCTTTTTAGAGCAAGTGCAGCAAAATTACGTTCTTAACAGCATCCTAAGTTTCGATAGGGAAAGATACTCTAGTCTTCTGGGCGAAATATTTTCCAAGCGTCCAGCAACAAACCCGTTTTCAGAGCGCATTTCCACTATAGAGGGGGATGAGCTGTCTACCTGCCTAATGCCAGTCGGACATCGGTCTCCAGGAAACCTTGCGGTGGTGGGGCGTCGGGGGCACATATTCCTGCTCGACGGCACAAATCATCTGATCGATCAGTATCTTGCAGACGCGGCTGATCCGCAGATCGAATCTACTGCCAATGAGTGGATTGCATGCTTAACTCAACGGAATAAAATTCTTAAGGAAAAAGGGATTGAATTCCGCCAAATCATTATACCTGAAAAAAGCACAGTTCTATCGGATCTCTATCCTGTCGATATAAGTGGTCCAACCGCTCAATTTTCTTCGATTGAGAGGAAGTTGGAGAATATTGATGGCGGTGAATTCTACGTTCCCGTTCGCGAGTATCTGACCGACCACGAAGATCGCGCCCTTACTTATAGTACCGTAGATACGCATTTCTCGCCGATGGGCTGCTACCTAACGCATAAGGTTATTATGGCATCATTGGGCGTGACTGTCGGTCCTGTGCCATTTACTCGCAGAGTCGTAGCAATGGGCGATGTCGGCAGCCGTTTTCCTGCAGCTCATCTTTGTTCTGCCGATTACTACCCTGACTTGGGTCACATGGAAGGCGGCATCGTTGATCCTAAGCGTATAGAACTCGTCGAGGGCGCTAGGCAGATCGGAACGCGTATCGTTTACGCGAACCCTGGCGCGCCGGTTCAAAAGAAGGTTGTTGCGTTTGCAAACTCATTCTTTGAGTTGGGCTTTGAAGCCAATCGGATCAGTTGGTGGATGTCCCGATGGTTCTCCGAATTCCACTTCATCTGGAGCCCAGAAGTCGATTTCGACTACGTGGAGCGGGTGAAACCGAACATCGTGATCGCTCAGACGATCGAACGTTTCCTGGTGCGCGCGCCAACTAGTTGACCTGTGGGGGCGTCATCAAGCGTCACGACGGCCCGCCACGATATGGAAACCCATTTCCGGATGGGTGACAGCATTCCAATCGGCCGGACCATTTCCCGACCCACGCACGAAATCGGCTGTTTCGAAGGTATGGTCCACAACGGCCAGTCCCTCTTCGGCCAAGCGTTCTTCCCACCACTTTTGAGATTCAAGAGTTATATGCCAAACGGCGCCCGTACGTTCGTCCTTGTCTTCGAACAAGGCGACCGATGCGACAAAGACGCCTTTCGGCGCAAGGTGCCGGCGAACATTTCGAAAGAATTCGGGAAGCAATTCACGCGGCAAATGTTCGAGAACTTCCCATGCTGTTATAATATCGAACGAAGCGACTTGCGTTCCATCGTCAAATATGCTGAACGGCTTGAGTATGTCGCATGTATTTAAATGTTTAGGAATAGACCGCCACTCCGCACGTTGATTTTTGAGTGAGAAGTCGCTGCCCTCCAATCCTATGGCTCGATGCCCTCTGAGAAGAAAATCACGCACGAGTCCGCCACCAGAACAACCAAGATCCATTGCCTTCAGTTCATGGCCGTACTGACGTTCACATGCTCGAACGAAGCGTGGAGAGCGCGTATTATCCTGAGCGGTTCCTCGCGGATGCACATGGTCATCACTAAAGATAGCGACAGGAAATTGCGTTTCGAGGCGAAATGCGCGCGGCCAGATATCGCCAATAAATGG
Source organism: Brevundimonas sp. EAKA (assembly GCF_000698025.1). NCBI lineage: Bacteria > Pseudomonadati > Pseudomonadota > Alphaproteobacteria > Caulobacterales > Caulobacteraceae > Brevundimonas > Brevundimonas sp. EAKA. Next base: position 37,752 of record NZ_JMQR01000006.1, read on the forward strand.
CAATTGAATGTCGATATCTCTTTGACGTTCCCTCAAATCTTTGAAGACCGCAGTCATACCGTCGATAGCTTGCCGCACCCAAACATCAGGGCTATGCATTTCACCGATGACTCCACTCACGGCTGTTCTGACTTGCTCAAGCTGTTCGTAAAGTTCTGCGCGACGCACATCCGTTGTTGAAGATCGTTTTAGGGCTTCAATAGCGGCTCCGCGAAAAGCGGCGAGGTTTCCTGTTACTTCCCAGTAACTCGAAGCTTGCAGAAACGCGGCGGCAGCGGATGACGGGTCGTCTATCGCCTCGTGAGCTCGCCCTAACCAATGGTGTGACCAGAAGAAAAGCAGCGGGTCAGTGGCGGCGTGTGTTAGCTCCGAAAGCGCCTCGTGCGCTCGGCCGAGATGAACTAAAGCGACGCCCCGATAATAGCATAATGTCGTGGCTGGTATTGCCTGAATTTCTGAGGGCGTCAGCGCAACAATTTCCGAGAAGCGCCGATCATGCAGCATCGCTTCGATTGTTTCTGGTGACATCATTTAGGGCGCCTAGCTATTAGGCACCGAACATAGAGGCGAGAGATATGATCGCGCAATGCGCGAAAACAGGACCTCTCCACGCCTCGATACACATTTGGTGCACGGATGCGTATTTGATGCGGCAGGCGCGCTTGCAGAGCTCGCAGAGCTTGCGGAGCTTGCGGAGCTTGCGGAGCTTGCGGAGCTTGGCAGATGTAGGGCGCTCGTTTGCTCAAACGCAACAATTCCACCGGCCTATCTTCAAAGAGAACTGATCGCGGAGGCCGGTAGGCATTAAAGATTCAACAGCGCCGGATCCCCGCCCTGAGCGGCGATGTTCACGCTGATCGCCTTTTCGGAGGCGTAGCGTATCAGGCTGTTTGGGCCACCGGCTTTCGGCCCTGTACCTGAAAGCCCTTCGCCGCCGAAAGGTTGCACGCCCACCACCGCGCCGGTGATCGAGCGGTTGACGTAGACGTTGCCGGCGGGGACCAGGCCGATCACCTCGGCGGCGAAGGCTTCGATACGGCTGTGGACGCCCAGGGTCAGGCCGTAGCCGCGCGCGGCGAGCTTGCCGGCGACCGACTTCAGGTCGGAGGGGGCGTAGCGATAGATGTGCAGGATAGGGCCGAAGACCTCGCGTTCCAGGAAGTCGGGCGTGGGGATCTCGGCGAGGGTCGGGGCGAACAGGTCGCCCTTTTCCGCGCCCAGCGGCAGGTCGGCGCGGGCGATGATCCTGGCTTCCTTGGACAGGCGTTCGACGTGGGCTTCCAGGGCGCGGCGGGATTCCGGATCGATGACGGGGCCGATGTCGGTCTTGGGATCGGCGGGGTCGCCGACGGTCTGGACGGCCAGCGCGCCCTTCAGCCCCTCGATCAGGGCGTCGGCCGAGTCCTGAGGCACATAGAGAACGCGCAGGGCCGAGCAGCGCTGGCCGGCCGAGCCGAAGGCCGACTGGATCACGTCGTCGATGACCTGTTCCTTCAGCGCCGTGGTGTCGATGAACATGCCGTTCAGGCCGCCGGTCTCGGCGATGAAGGGGATGATGGCGCCGGGGCGGGCGGCGATGGCGCGGTTGATCGCTGCGGCCGTGTCGGTGCCGCCTGTGAAGGCGACGCCGTCGACGCCCGGGTGCGCGACCAGGGCCGCGCCGACGGTCTCGCCGCGCCCGGGGACCAGGGCCAGCAGGGCCGGGTTCAGCCCGGCCTTGTGATACAGGCGCACGGCCTCGGCGGCGATCAGCGGCGTCTGTTCGGCGGGCTTGGCCAGGACGGCGTTGCCTGCGGCCAGGGCCGCAGCGATCTGGCCGGTGAAGATGGCCAGGGGGAAGTTCCACGGGCTGATGCAGGCGAAGACGCCGCGTCCGTGCAGGATCAGCTGGTTGGTCTCGCCGGTCGGGCCCTTCAGCGTCTGGGGGGCGGTGAAGTCGCGCTCGGCCAGCAGGGCGTAGTAGCGGCAGAAGTCGGCCGCCTCGCGCACCTCGGCGACGCCGTCGTTCAGGGTCTTGCCCGCCTCGCGGCTGAGCAGGGCGACCAGACGGTCGAGATCGGCCTCCAGCGCATCGGCCATGGCGCGCAGGACGACGGCGCGTTTGGCGCCGCCCTGACGGTCCCATTGAACCTGGGCGGCGGCGGCGGCCGCGACGGCGGCGTCGATGTCGGCCGCCTCGGCCTCGGAGGCATGGCCCAGCACCTGGGACCGGTCGAACGGATTGGTCACGGCCTGGGCGTCGATCCCGGCGCGCAGCTTGCCGCCGACGATCGGACCGGAGGTCAGCGTCTCGCGATCGACAAGCTCCAGCGCCCTGGCGTGGGCCTCGCGGTCGGCGGCCTGGGAATAATCGCGGCCGAGGGAGTTCTGACGATCGCCGTACATGTCTTGCGGAACCGGAATCTTGGGGTGACGGTCGGGCGCCTGCTCGACCAGGGAGATGGGATCGGCCGCGACGGCCGAGGCGGGCACGCGCTCGTCCAGCAGGGCGTGGACGAAGGAGGAGTTGGCGCCGTTTTCCAGCAGGCGCCGCACCAGATAGGGCAGCAGCTCCTCGTGCCCGCCGACAGGGGCGTAGGCGCGGACGATCACGGTCTCATTGGTCCAGGCCTCTTGCGCCGCGTCGTAGAGCGCCTCGCCCATGCCGTGCAGGCGCTGGTGCTCGACCGCCACGCCCCGGTCGCGGGCCATGCGCCGCACGGCCGCCAGGGTGTGGGCGTTGTGGCTGGCGAACTGGCTGTAGATCGCCGGCGCCGCTTCGATCATGGCGCGCGCGCAGACGAGGTAGTTCAGGTCGGTCGCCGCCTTGGTCGTATAGACGGGGTAGTCGGTGCGGCCGAACACCTGGGCGCGCTTGATCTCGGTGTCCCAATAGGCGCCCTTAACCAGGCGCACCATCAGACGGCGGCCCGAGCGACGGGCCAGGTCGGCGACCCGCTCGATCGTCTCCAGCCCGCGCTTCTGATAAGCCTGAACCGCCAGGCCCAGGCCGGTCCAGCCGCCCAGGCTGGGTTCGTGCGCCAGCCGGTCCAGCAGTCTCAGCGACAGGGCCAGACGGTCCGCCTCTTCCGCGTCCATCGTATAGTTGATGTCGTACCGGGCCGCGATCTGGGCCAGGCGCAGGATACGGGGATACAGGGTCGCCCAGACGTCGTCCTCATGCGTCGCCTCATAGCGGGGCGACAGGGCCGACAGTTTCACCGACACGCCGTGGCCGTGCTCGGGGCCCTGGCCCTTCGAGGTCTTGCCGACCGCCTCGATGGCGTCGGCGTAGATCTTCTCGTAGCGGTCGGCGTCGGCGACGGTGCGGGCGCCCTCGCCCAGCATGTCGAAGCTGCACAGCCAGCCTTCCTTGTTCGACCGCTTCAGCGCGCCCTGGATGGTGCGGCCGACCACGAACTGTTCGCCCATGATCTTGACGGCGGTCGCCACGGCTTGGCGGATGAGAGGCTCGCCTAATCGCCCGGCGATCCGCTTCAGGAAGCCGGGCAGGTCGCTGCGGGCCTCGTCATCGACATCGACCAGTTTCCCGGTCAGCATCAGGCCCCAGGTCGAGGCGTTGACGAACAGGCTGTCGGACTGGCCCAGGTGGCTGGCCCAGTCGGCGGATCCGATCTTCTCGGCGATCAGACGATCGCGCGTCTCCTCGTCCGGCACGCGCAGCAGGGCCTCGGCCAGACACATCAGGGCCAGACCCTCGCGGGTGCCCAGCGAAAACTGTTGCAGGAAGCTTTCAACCACCCCCTGTTTCTTCTGGCTGCGGCGGGCGTGTTCGACCAGGGCCGTCGCCTCCGCCACCACGGCGGCGCGCTCGGCGGCGTCCAGCGGCGTCCGGGCCAGGTTGGCGGCCACGGCCTCGCGCTCGTCGCGGAACTTGTGCGCGTCCAGACCGTCCCAGGCGGCCAGGCTCGAGGGCGTGAAGGCGGGCGAGGTCATGGCGGAAAATCCTGTGGATTTCCGCCGTATAGGCCGGAGTTCATTGAAGGTGCTTCGTATGATACGAGACCTGACCGAAGATCGTTCGGTGCAGGGCCTCGATTTCCGATGATCGATATAGACGCCGTCGACCGCCGCATTCTTCGGGTGCTTCAGACGGACGGCCGGCTGTCCAACGCTGAGCTGGCGCGCCAGTGCAACCTGTCGCCCGCCGCCTGTTTCGAACGGGTCCGGCGGCTGCGCGAAAAGAAGATCATCACCGGCTACGCCGCCATGATCGACCCGGCCAAGGTCGGCCGCGATCTGCTGATCTTCGTCGAGGTCCTGCTGGATCGCACCACCGGCGACGTCTTCGAAGCCTTCGCCGCCGCCGTGCGCAGCCAACCCGAAGTGCTGGAATGCCATATGGTCGCCGGCGGCTTCGACTATCTGATCAAGGCCCGCGTCGGCGACATGGACGCCTACCGCGCCTTCCTGGGCGACGTCCTGGTGCGTATGCCGGGCGTGCGGGAGACCCGGACCTATGCGGTGCTGGAAGAGGTGAAGTCGACGACGGTGCTGCCGCTTTAGAGAAGATGGCCTCAGTTTCCGGGGTCAGACCGCAACTTCCGGTCAGGCAAAGGAGGTGACGAGGCCGCCCGCCGCGCCTAATAGGCAGAACCCTTGATCGTTCACGGCGTCGATAATGGCCACCCTCTATCCGGTTATCATGTGTGGTGGTTCAGGAAGCCGTCTCTGGCCGGCGTCCCGGCCTTCGCTTCCTAAACAATTCATCCCGTTGGCTGGAAATCGCTCGTTGTTCCAACAGTCTGTTGCGCGCGTGAACGCCATGACGCACGGAGGGGGTGAACTCATCGTTGTCGGCGGCGGCGCGCAACGGGCGGTCATCCTGGACCAGCTTGACGAGATCGGCGTCACCGCCGTCATCCTGCTTGAACCGGAAGGGCGGGACTCTGCGGCGGCCATGGCCGTCGCCGCACTTTGGACCAGCCGCCGCGCGCCCCACGCCGTCAATCTGTTCGTGGCGTCGGACCACCACATCCCCGACGACGAGGCGTTTCGCCGATCGGTGAAAGAGGCCGTTTCCGCCGCCGAGTCGGGTCGGATCGTCACCCTGGGCGTGGTTCCGTCAGAACCCTCGTCGGCCTATGGCTATATCGCCCCCTCCGGCCCAGGCTTGTCGGAGGTCTCCGCCTTCGTCGAAAAGCCGGATCAAGCAACCGCCCGACGGTATATTTCCGAAGGCTATCTTTGGAACAGTGGGAACTTCATCGTCCGCGCCGACGTGCTCGTTCGCGAAATCCTGGATCGGGCGGCCGCCGTTGGAGAGGCGGTCCACACCGCACTGGATCAGGCCGAAATCGACGGCCCCTATGTCCTGCTTGGGTCCGGCTTCGCCTCGGCTCCCAAGATTTCCATCGACTACGCCGTGATGGAGAAGACAAGCCGCGCCTCGGTTCTGCCGGTCCGATTCGAATGGTCGGATCTCGGCGCCTGGGACTCCGTCCATGCTTCGGGCGAAGGCAGCGTCGGCCTGCACATCCTGGAAGACTCGGAAGGCTGCCTGGTTCGGGCCTGCGACGGGGTGATGGTCGCGGCCATCGGCCTCAAGGACATCGGCATTATCGTCGAACGCGACGCCGTGCTGGTGACCGACCTTCGCAAGAGCCAGGACGTCAAGAAGGTGGTGGAGCGGCTGCGCAAGCTTTCGCCTCAGCATCTCGACTTCCCGCCCGCCCATGCTCTGGAATCCCTTGACGCGGGGGCGGCACGGCTGACGACCTGGCTCCGACAGGTCGCGCTTCCCGTCTGGTCCAGCCTGGGCCAGGATTCGATGGGCGGTTTCGAAGAGGTGGTCGCCCTGGACGGACGTCACGTCGCCACATCGCGGCGCGCGCGCGTCCAGGCGCAGCAGTTGCAGGTCTATGCCGAGGCGGGGCGTCATGGCTGGCGAGGTCCCTGGAAGGCGGTGGTCGACACCGGCCTGGATCGTCTGCGGGCCGTCTATCTTCGACCTGACGGCCAGATCCGAACCCTGCTGGCGGCGGACGGTTCGCCCCTCGACGAAACCGCGACGGTCTATGATCAGGCCTTCCTGATCTTCGCCCTGGCCTGTGTCGCCGATGCGACCCACGCTCCGCAGCTAGAGGTCGAAGCTGCGGCGGTGCGCGACCTTCTGCTGGAACGTGCAGACAGCCAAGGAGGACTGACGGAACAGGGCAGCCATCCCTATCAGTCCAACGCCCATATGCATCTGCTGGAAGCGGCCCTTGCCTGGGAAGACACCGGCGGGGACCAGGCCTGGGCCGTGCTCGCCGACCGCATCGTCACCTTGGCGCGCGCCCGTTTCATCGACCCGGAAACCGGTTGCTTGCGTGAATTCTTCCAGCAGGACTGGACGCCCGCTTCAGGCGATGATGGGCGTTTGGTGGAGCCCGGCCACCAGTTCGAATGGGCCTGGCTGATGGCGCGGTACGGCCGAAAACGCGCAGACCCGGCCCTCCTCGCCGACGCTTGGCGGCTCTATGAAGCGGGCCTCAAGGGCGTCGACCTCAAACGCGGCATCGCCATCGACGCCATGAACATCGACGGCGGCGTAAGAAGCCCGCGCGCGCGCCTTTGGCCCCAGACAGAATGGTTGAAGGCCTCCCTCATCCTGGCCTCGCTCAGCGACGACGGCCGGCGCGCTCTTTGCCTCGAACAGGCCGCCAGAGCCCAGAGGGCGCTATGGCGCTATCTGACGCCGCAGGGCCTCTGGCATGACAAGATGCTGGAAGGGGGCAAATTCATCGACGAGCCCGCACCGGCCAGCTCCTTTTACCACATCATGGCCGCCTATGTTCAGACAAGAGAGACCCTGAGCACGCTGGAGCCCGACAGGATCCCGGCCCTTCGCCTCTCATAGGGGTTTCCCCTACTCAAACACCCACGACCGTCTCGCCTTCGTCATCCGAACCGTCTAGAAGTTCCGCCCTTACTCAACGGCTCAGGGTCCGCCCGCCTCCATGCGCATCGTTCTGGCCACCGACGCCTGGGAACCTCAGGTCAACGGCGTCGTCCGCACCCTGACCCGCACCGTCGCGGAATGCCGCGGCATGGGTCACGAGGTCGAGGTCATCGAACCCAGCCTGTTCAAGACCATCCCCTGCCCGACCTATCCGGAAATCCGGCTGGCCCTGGGCGCGGAGGAAGAAATCCGCGAGATGCTGCGGGCGTTCGAACCCGAGGCCGTGCATATCGCCACCGAGGGTCCGATCGGCATCGCCACGCGCCGCATCTGCGTGGAATGGAAGCTGCCGTTCACAACCAGCTACCACACCAAATTCCCCGAATATGTCTCGGCCCGGTTCCCGATCCCGGTGCAGGTCGGCTACGCCTATATGAAATGGTTCCACAAGCCGTCGGGCCGGCTGATGGTGGCGACCCCGACCCTGCGCGACGAACTGGTCGAGCATGGGTTCAAGAACGTCTCCCCCTGGTCGCGTGGCGTGGACACGGAGATGTTCCACCCCGATCTGGAGCGCATCTACGACCAGATGGGGGGAAAAGACTGGCCCCGGCCCTTCTTCCTGAACGTCGGACGGGTTGCGGTGGAAAAGAACATCGAGGCCTTCCTCGAGCTGGACCTGCCGGGCACCAAGATCATCGTCGGGGACGGCCCGGCCCGCGCGGAGCTTCAGGAAAAATATCCCGAGGCCAAATTCCTGGGCGCACGTTTCGGCGACGAATTGGCTCGCTGTTTCCGCGACGCCGATGTCTTCGTCTTCCCCAGCTGGACCGACACCTTCGGCCTGGTGATTCTGGAGGCCATGGCCGCAGGAACCCCGGTCGCCGCCTATCCGGCCCATGGCCCCATCGACATCATCCCCGGCTCGAACGCCGGCGCGATCGACGAGGACCTGAAGACCGCCTGCCTGAAATGCCTCGAACTCGACCGCAAGGTCGTCCGCGCCTATGCGGAGAAGTTCAGCTGGCGCGCCTCGGCGGATCAGTTCGTCGAGAATCTGCAGCCCTACCCCGAACCGGAACGCGGCCGTTTCTGGCGCCGCCTGCGCCGCATCGCTCGCATTCGCAAGCGCGCCGCAGCCTGAACACGCAGAATGCTCAAGCCCCGGCAGGATTTGACGCCGAATACGGCGGACTATGAGAATCTGGCCTTCGTGAAACCGACGGGGTTCCGGGAATACGACGCCCGCTGGATTCTGGAAAAGGAGATCAATCTCCTCGGCATCCAGGCCCTGGGCCTGGGTCTGGCCACCTATGTGCACGAGATCGGCGTCGCGCCCAGGATCGTCACCGGCCATGATTTCCGCGGCTACAGCCTCAGCGTCAAACAGGCCCTGATCCTGGGCCTGCTGGAAGGCGGGATGGAGGTGCTGGACGTCGGCCTGGCCCTCTCGCCCATGGCCTATTTCGGCCAGTTCGAACTGGACGCGCCCTGCGTGGCCATGGTCACCGCCAGCCACAACGAGAATGGCTGGACCGGGGTCAAGATGGGAGCGAACAAGCCCCTGACCTTCGGGCCCGAGGAGATGGGCCGGCTGAAACAGATCGTGCTGAACGGCGAGGGCGTGGCCCGGCCGGGCGGCAAGCTGGTTCGGGTCGAGGACTTCCGCGAGACCTATGTGGCCGACGTCGCCTCCAAGGTGCAGATCAAGCGCCCGCTGAAGGTCGTCTGCGCCTGCGGCAACGGCACCGCCGGCGCCTTCGCTCCCGACGCCCTGCGGCGCATGGGGGTCGAGGTGATCGAGATGGACACCGACCTCGACTACACCTTCCCCAAATACAATCCGAACCCCGAAGACCACGCCATGCTGGTGCAGATGGCCCAGCGAGTGCGCGAGACGGGCGCCGACCTGGCCCTGGGCTTCGACGGCGACGGCGATCGCTGCGGCGTGGTGGACGACACGGGCGAGGAGATCTTCGCCGACAAGATCGGCCTGATGCTGGCCCGCGACCTGTCCAAGGTTTATCCGGACAGCACCTTCGTGGTCGATGTAAAATCGACCGGCCTCTACAAGACCGACGAGATCCTCAAGGCCAATGGCGCCGAGGTGGTTTATTGGAAGACGGGCCACTCCTACATCAAGCGCAAGACCGCTGAACTGGGCGCCCTGGCCGGGTTCGAGAAGTCAGGCCACTTCTTCATGGCCGGAGACCTGGGCCATGGCTACGACGACGGCCTGGTGGCCGCCGGCGCGGTCCTGGCCATGCTGGACCGCAATCCGGGCAAGAAGCTGAGCGAACTGAAAGCCGGCCTGCCCGACGCCTGGACCAGCCTGACCATGTCGCCCCACTGCGACGACGAGCTGAAGTACGGGGTGCTGGAGCGGATCGTGAAGGAATACTCGGATCTGGCCGCGGCGGGCGGCAAGATCCTGGGTCGCAAGATCCTCGAGGCCATCACCGTCAACGGCGTGCGTGTGCACCTGGAGGACGGCTCCTGGGTCTTGGTTCGCGCCTCGTCGAACAAGCCCGAACTGGTCGTGGTGGTCGAGAGCATGCGATCCGAGGACGACATGCGCGACCTGTTCCGCAGGGAGATCAAGCCCCGCCTCGCCGCCTATCCCGAAATCGGCGCCTTCAACCAGGAAATCTAAGGCTGAACCAATCGGCCTGACGACCGCTTCCTGCAGACCTGCTGCTGGAGGCCCGATTGCCGCATTTCTATTTCCACACCGAAAACGGCGACTGTATTCGCGATGACCAGGGCGAGGATCTGCCCGATGTCGAAGCCGCCCGCGAAGAGGCGGTCACCGTCCTTGGGGAGATTCTGCGCTATCGCGGCGCGGCATTTTGGGAAACGGCGTCGTTTAGCGTGATCGTGACCGATGCCGACGGCCGCACGGTAGTCAGCGTCACCGCCCGGGCCTCGGACGCGGCGCCGGAAGGTTGGACCTTGCAGGAGACCGGCGAATGACCACCGTCTCGCCCCCCTCCAGGATCACCACCCTGGTCGAGAAACTCTCGCTGCGCGATCAGGTCGCGCCGGATGAGATCGAGGCCCTGAAGGATGTGCTCGATCCGCCGCGCGAGATTCGCAGCGGCGCGGACATCGTCAGGGAACATTCCCATCCCCTGCACAGCACGCTTCTGATCTCCGGCTTCTCGGCCCGCTACAGCAGTCTGGCGGACGGCGCGCGCCAGATCACGGAGCTCAATGTGCCGGGCGATTTCATCGACCTGCACAGTCTGCTGATGAAACAGATGGATCATGGGGTCGTGGCCCTGACCGACTGTGTCGTCGCCTCCGCCCCCCACGCCAAGCTGATCCGGCTGACCGAGCGCCATCCGCACCTGACGCGGCTTCTATGGCTGGACACCATCATCGACGCCGCCATCCATCGCCAGTGGCTGGTGGCCATGGGGCGTCGCAGCGGCCTGGGTCACCTGGCCCATCTGGTGTGCGAACTCTATCTGCGTCTTCAGGCGGTCGGTCAAACGACGGGAAAGACAGGCGGAAAGGCCGATGGAATGCGTTTCGACCTGCCCCTCACCCAGGCGACCCTGGGCGACGCCCTGGGCCTTTCAACCGTTCACGTCAGCCGTCTCGTCACCGAGCTGCGCGGCGAGGGGGTGGTCAACTGGAGCGGCCGACAGGTGGAGATCCTGGACTGGCGCCGGCTGGCCGAGATCGCGGAATTCGACGCCACCTATCTGCGCCTTCAGAACGAGCCGGTGTAACGGCTTAACCCATGTTATCGCGCGCGGCTCCGCTTCGCGATTGATCGGCCCATGCTCCGACCGAATCTCGCGCGCGCACTCCTCTCCCAACTGGCGATCCAAGGGATGGAACCGGGCGAAGACCCCGTCTTTCCCGGCGCCCGCAGCCAGTCACTGCAGGCGGGTCGATCGCTTGTGACCCTGGTTCTGGAAGGCGTGGCGGCGCGGCAGGGAGCGAGGGATCCCGTCTGCCTCGGCCTCGTCGGTCCCGGCGACCTGCTGAACTTCGACGCCGCATTGGGAACGGGACCGGACGAGAGCGCTCTGTGGCTGACGCGCGGTCGCCAGGTCGTGATTTCAGCCGACAGCCTCATCGAGGCGATTGATCGCGACACCCTGATCGAGACCGCCCTGGCGGATATGCGCCGTCGGATGGAAGCAGCCCGGGCCGAGGTGACGCGTCACGCGCATGGCCGGGTGACGGAACGCCTGGCCGGCCTCCTGCTCGACATCCACGCTCTCGGCGGCGCGACCGAGGTCACATTGCGCCAGAGCGACCTCGCCGATCTTCTGGCCGTGCGCCGGGCCGGAATTTCCACCGCGGCAGGCGAGCTTCGGGCGACCGGGGCGATCCGGGTGCGACGGGCGGCCATACTGCTGTCCGACATGGCCGCCCTGCAAAGGGCGGCGGCGGGCTCGGTCGGCGAACAGGCCCCTCACTCCACCGTGACGGACTTGGCCAGGTTGCGGGGCTGATCGACGTCGGTGCCTTTCTGGACCGCCGTGTAATAGGCCAACAGCTGGACCGGCACGGCGTAGACCAGGGGCGCGATCAGGGGGTGGCAGTCCGGGGCGTGGATGCGGCGGATGCCGGCGCCGTGCAGATCCGGAGCCCTTTCCGGCGTGATCATGATGACCGGGCCGCCGCGGGCGGCGACCTCCTGCAGGTTCGAGGCGGTCTTTTCGAACACATCGTCCAGCGGGGCCAGGGCGATGGTCGGGGTCTCCTCGTCGATCAGGGCGATGGGACCGTGCTTCAGCTCGCCGGCGGCGTAACCCTCGGCGTGGATATAGCTGATCTCCTTCAGCTTCAGCGCGCCTTCCATGGCCAGGGGGAACATGGCGCCCCGGCCCAGGAACAGGACGTCGTCGGCCTTGGCCAGGTCCTGAACCACGGCGCGGATGCTGTCGCCCATACGCAGGGCGTCGGCGATCAGGCGGGGGCTTTCGAACAGGGCCTTGACCAGTTCGTTCTCCGTCTGGCCGTCGATCCGGCCGCGCGCCACGCCCGCCGCGACGGCAAGGGCCAGCAGGGCGGCGACCTGGGCGGTGAAGGCCTTGGTCGAGGCGACGCCGATCTCGGGCCCGGCATGGGTCGGCCACAGCACCTCGGCCTCACGCGCCATGGACGAGGAGTGGACGTTGACCACGGCGGCGGTCTTCAGGCCTTGCGCCTTGCACCAAGTCAGGCTGGCCAGGGTGTCGGCCGTCTCGCCGGACTGGCTGACGGCGACCGCCAGGGTCCTTGGCGATACCGCCGGCGAGCGATAGCGGAACTCGGACGCGATCTCGACGTCGCAGGGCAGGCCCGCCAGCTTCTCGAAGGCGTAACGGGCGATCTGACCGGCGTAGAAGGCGGTGCCGCAGGCCACGATCTGGATTCGGTCGATGGCGGCGAAGTCCACGGCCTGAGGCTTGGCCTTACCCGTCACCAGGTCCAGATATTCCGACAGGGTGTGCTGGACGCTGTCGGGCTGTTCATGGATCTCCTTTTCCATGAAGTGGCGATATTCGCCCTTCTCGACCATGGCCGAAGAGGCCGACACCTGGACCACCGCGCGTTCGACCGGCTTTCCGGTCACGTCGAACATCTGGGCGCCAGCCTTGGTCACGGCGACATAGTCGCCTTCTTCCAGATAGGAGATCTTCTGGGTGAAGGGGCCGACGGCCAGGGCGTCGGAGCCCAGATACATCTCGTCCTCGCCCCAGCCGACCACCAGGGGGCTGCCGCGCCGCGCGCCCAGGATCAGATCGTCCTCGCCGTCGATCAACACCGCAAGGGCATAGGCGCCGGTCAACCGGTCCAGCGTGACCTTGAAGGCCTCTAGCGGAGGCCGACCGGTGTTCAGTTCGGCGTCCAGCAGATGGGCGATGACCTCGGTGTCGGTCTGGCTTTCAAAGACATGACCCTCGGCGGCCAGTTCGGCCTTCAGCTCGGCGAAATTCTCGATGATGCCGTTGTGGACCAGGGTGACGCGGCCGGCCTTGTGCGGGTGGGCGTTGGCCGTGGTCGGAGCGCCGTGGGTGGCCCATCGGGTGTGGCCGATGCCGACCGAGGCCGCCAGCGGCTGTTCGGCCAGGACGGCTTCCAGATTGCGGATCTTGCCCTGAGCGCGGCGGCGTTCGACCGCGCCGTCCACCATGGCGGCGACGCCGGCCGAGTCATAGCCGCGGTATTCCAGCCGTTTCAGACTGTCGATCAGCCGAGGGACGACGGGTCCATTGCCGGTGACGCCGATGATGCCGCACATGCGCAGGAACTCCGAGGAAGAGGGAAACAGAAGGGCGCCGCTTTGCACAGACGGCGATCCGGGGCTAAGCCACGCATCAAGCCCCACCGGCCGTCTATGCAATCTTAGGACGGACCGCACCTAAAAAGGGGTTTCGGAAGGTTTCCTGTTCGGGAACCGCCAGACGAAGGACCAGCCCGTGGGCGACAGAAAATACTTCGGCACCGACGGCATTCGCGGGCGCGCCAACACCTATCCGATGACGGCCGAGGTCGCGCTGCGCGTGGGCCTGGCCGCCGGCAAACTGTTCCGCACCGGGGACGACCGACGTCATCTGGTGGTGATCGGCAAGGACACCCGTCTGTCGGGCTATACGATCGAGCCCGCGCTGGTCGCCGGTTTCGCCTCGGTGGGCATGGACGTGCGGACCTTCGGCCCAGTGCCGACGCCGGGGGTGGCCATGCTGACCCGGTCGATGCGCGCCGACCTGGGGGTGATGATCTCGGCCTCGCACAACGACTATGCCGACAACGGGATCAAGCTGTTCGGGCCGGACGGCTACAAGCTGTCGGACGAGATCGAGCTGAAGATCGAGGCCCTGATGGACGACGGCCTGGACCAGGGTCTGGCGCCGTCGAACAAGCTGGGTCGGGTCAAGCGGATCGACGACGCCCAGGCCCGCTATATCGAGATCGCCAAACAGGCCTTCCCCAAGCGGCTGAGCCTGCAGGGGCTGCGGATCGCCGTCGATTGCGCCAATGGCGCCGGCTACAAGGTCGCGCCCACCACCCTGTTCGAACTGGGCGCCGAGGTCTTCCCCGTGGGGGTCACCCCCAACGGAACCAATATCAACGCCGAATGCGGCTCGACCCATCCGGCGACCCTGGTCGAGGCGGTCAAACGCTACCGCGCCGACATCGGTATCGCCCTGGATGGGGACGCCGACCGGCTGATCATCTGCGACGAAAAGGGCCAGGTGGTGGACGGGGACCAGATCATGGCCCTGGTCGGGCTGGACTGGGCGAAACGCGGCCTGCTGACCGGCGGCGGCGTGGTGGCCACCGTCATGTCCAACCTGGGGCTGGAGCGCCGGCTGAAGGCCGAGGGCCTGACGCTGGAGCGGACCAAGGTCGGCGACCGCTATGTGATGGAGCGGATGCGCGAAGGCGGCTTCAACATCGGCGGCGAACAGTCGGGCCACATCATCCTGCACGATCACGCCACCACCGGCGACGGCCTGATGGCGGCGCTTCAGGTTCTGGCCGTGCTGGTGGACTCCGGCAAGCCGATGAGTGAACTGGCCCGCCAGTTCGACCCGGTGCCCCAGCGGCTGGAGAATGTCCGCTACACCGCCGGCAAGCCTCTGGAGAGCGACACAGTCAAGACCGCCATCGCCGAGGCCGAAGCGACCCTGAACGGCCAGGGGCGTCTGCTGGTCCGCCCGTCGGGCACCGAGAAGCTGATCCGCGTCATGGCGGAAGGCGATGACGCCGCCCTGGTCAAACGGGTGGTGTCCGAGGTTTCGGCGGCGGTGAAGGCGGCGGGATGATCTTCACCTCTCCGCGCGCGAAGGCGCGTGGGGAGGACCGGTCGCGCAGCGACCAGGCGGGGGCGACTCCGACGGCGGTGATGACCGGCTCAGCCTCAGACACCGTGTCGCCCCCGCCTGGCGCTCGCTGACGCGATCGCCTGTCCTCCCCGTTCGCCTCCGCGAACGGGGAGGTGAGTTGAGATCGAGCCTGTCCGCAATTTCACTTGCGGCCTGCGGCTCTCGGCGCTCCATTGCGGCCGACATCTTCGCAGGGGCCTTCCATGATCGACCGTCGCCGCCTTCTTCTGTCCGCCGCAGCCGGGGCGGGCCTGGCCGCCGCAGGGGGGCAGGTCTTTGCCGGAGCCGCCCCGGCCGGCGACGTCGCAGCAGCCAAGGCCGCCCTGGCCGGCTTCATGGACCAGACCTTCGAACAGACCCTGGATCTGAGCCCCGAGGCCGTCACCGCCTTCGGCCTGGACAAGGGCCCGCGCGCCGCCGCCAAGTCCCAGCTGACCGCGCCGACCCTGGAGAACGAGGAGAAGTTCCGCGCCTTCACCAAGGCCCAGCGCGCCGCGTTGAGCGCCATGGACCGCACGTCCATGGACGCCCAGGACGGCATCTATTACGACACCATCGCCGACAATCTGGACGGGGTGATCGCCACCTTCGCCATCCCCTATGGCCAGGGCGGCTGGCCCAACCCCTATCGGGTCAGCCAGCAGGGCGGTGCCTATCAGTCGACGCCGGACTTCCTGGCCAACCAGCACACGATCGAGACCGCCGCCGACGCCGACGCCTATGTGGCCCGCGTCCACGCCTTCGCCGACGTGCTGAGCGCCGAGACGGACCGTTTGCGTGAGGAGTACGCCCTGGGCGTCATTCCGCCGGACTTCATCCTGGCCAAGGCCATCGCCCAGCAGGACGGCATATTGGCCACGAACGCCGCCGCCTCGCCCCTGGTCGCCTCGGTGGCGGATCGGGCGCGCGCCAAGGGACTGACCGGCGACTGGGGCGCCCAGGTCGAGACCCTGCTGGCGCAGCGCGTCTATCCGGCCCTGTCGGCTCAGAACGCCCTGCTGAAGGCCGCCCTGCCCCGCGCCGGCCACGAAGCCTCGGTGCGTCGCCTGCCTCAGGGCCAGCAGTATTACGCCAACAGCCTGCGCTTCATCACCACCACCCGGCTGACGGCCGACGAAATTCACCGGACCGGCCGCGCCCAGATGGCCGAGCTGACCGCCCGCGCCGACGGCCTGCTGAAGGCCCAGGGCCTGACGCAGGGATCGGTGGCCGAACGGATCCGCGCCCTGGGTCAGGATCCGAAATACGTCTATCCCAACACCGACGCGGGCAAGGCCGAGCTGATCGAAAAGCTGAACGAGCAGATGGCCGACATGCAGGCCCGTCTGCCCGGCGCCTTCGGCCGCCTGCCCAAGGCCTCGGTCCAGATCAAGCGCGTCCCGCCCGAGATCGAGGCCGGCGCCCCGATGGGCTATTACAACTCGCCCAGCCTGGATGGGACCCGGCCGGGCATCTACTGGATCAATCTGAAGGACACGGCGGAATGGCCGTCCTGGACCCTGCCGACCCTGACCTATCATGAGGCGACGCCGGGCCACCACTTGCAGATCAGCCTGCAACAGGAGAGCGCGGCCGCGCCCAAGCTGATGAATCTGCTGGGCTTCTCCAGCTATGTCGAGGGCTGGGGCCTGTACGCCGAACAGCTGGCCGACGAACTGGGCGCCTATGAGAACGATCCCGTCGGCCAGATCGGCTATGTCCAGTCGCTGATGTTCCGCGCCGCCCGTCTGGTGGTGGACACCGGCATCCATTCCAAGGGCTGGAGCCGCGAACAGGGCATCCAGTACATGATGGAGGCCTATGGCGACCAGGAAGGCGCGGCGGTGTCCGAGGTCGAGCGCTATTGCGGCTGGCCGGGCCAGGCCTGCGCCTACAAGGTCGGCCACAACGAATGGGTCCGCCTGCGCGAGAAGGCCAGGACCAGCCTGGGCGACCGGTTCGACCTGAAGGGTTTCCACGACACGGCCCTGGCCACCGGCGGCGTGCCCCTGTCGGTGCTGGAGCGGATCGTGGACGGCTGGGTGGCGACCCACGCTTAGTCTAGTCGGGGCCTAGTCGGCGACCGTCACGCCGTCGATCCGGCGCAGGCGGTTGTGGATGTCGGTGGCGGCGACGGCGGCCTCGTCCGTGGCGACGGCGATCTGGTTGAGGCCGCGCACCACGTCGCCGGCGGCGTAGAGACCCGGCACGCTGGTGGCCTGGTGCAGATCGACCTCCAGCCGGCCGTCGGAGGCCAGCCGGGCCTTGAGGCCCTGCGCCAGTTCGGCGTTGGGCGACGTGCCCAGGGCCGAATAGACGAGATCGAAGGTCCGGCTCTGGCCGCCATAGCTCAGGGCGGTCACCCGGTCCTGTTCGATATCGATGGACTCGAGCGGGGCCAGAACCAGTTCGACGCCCAGCCGGTCCAGTTCGTCGCGACGGGTCAGGGCGTCGGCCGGGCCGATGTGGATCAGGGTCACCCGGTCTGAATAGGTGCGCATGAAGGCGGCCTCGCGCGCGCCCTTGTCGCTGTCGCCGATGACGGCGACCGCCTTGCCGGTCGCCTCATAGCCGTCGCAGATGGGGCAGATGCGGACCAGCGCCTTCTGCACCGCGCGCTCCACGCCCGGCAAGTCGGGGTGATGATCGACGACGCCCGTGGCCAGCAGGATGGCGCGGGCGCGGATGGATCTCCCCTCGGCCTGGGCTATGAAGCCTTCGCCGTCATGGACCAGGCTCTCGACCCGACCCGGCCTGATGACGGCGCCGTATTCCTCGGCCTGTTCGCGCAGCCGCTTCAGAATATCGGCGCCCGTGATGCCGGCCGGAAAGCCCGGCATATTGTGGCTGAGCGGGATCCAGCAGGCGCGCGGCGCGCCGGCGTCCATCACCATGGTCCGCCGACGAAACCGCCCGAGATAGGTCGCCGCCGTCAGACCGGCCGGACCCGCGCCGATGATCAGGACCTCCGGGTCGTTCACCGCGTGCGCCAGGCGACGGGCCACAAGTCGGACGGCACGCCCGCGCATTCCCCCATCGTGCTCTCCTGCGTCAGGACGAAGCGGTCGCCAGTCCAGGCCCAGGTCTGAGCCGAGCCGCAGTCGCCGATGCCGCGCCCCTTGGCGAAGGCCGACAGTGTGCGGGTCTTGGGATCATACGCCCCGTTGACGGTGGAGTTGTCGGGCATGACCGGGTCGGCGCCGGGTCCCGCCGTTCCGGCAAGGATCGCCGGACGCGGGTCGCGACCATCCGGCCCCGTCAGATACCAGTTGTGGGTGACATTATAGGCCCCCGCACCGCAGGGCACGCCCCACAGCTCGGTGCGGGCGTCCAGCCGGGCGGACATCACCATGTCGCTGACCGCCGGCATGGCCGATTCCTTCAGGCAGGTGCCGACCTCGGTGCGGGCGCGAAGGGCGGCGGGCACGCGCTGGTTCACGTCGCCGAAGCCCGCCTGATCCACAGCCGGCGCGGGCGTGACCGTCGGCAGGGGCGGAGCGACCGGGACGGTGGAGGCAGGACGGTCGCCACGACGGATCAGGGCGGTGGGCGTGTTGAGGCGGCCCTGTTTCTCATCGATCCAGAGCAGGGCGGCGGCCGCCCCGTTCAGCGACACCGCCTGGGTGGAGGCGCCGCGAACGACCATGGACTTGCCCTGGGCCATGGCGTCGATGACAGGACGGGCGTCGGTGCGGATCAGGCCGACAGGGGCCTGGCTGTCGCCATCGTCGTTGAGAGTCGCCGCAAAGGTGCGGCCGTCGATCTCCAGGCCGATCTGGCGCGAGGCGGGCGCGTCCCCGTCGGGCCAATAGCCGAAGCTGACCTCGGGCCTGGCGTCAGGGCCGGGCTGGAGGGCGATGCGGACCCAGCCTGCGGCGAATTCGGGCGCGAAGCCGAAGGCCCAGCAGGTCCCGTCATTGCCGCATGTGGCGCGCCAGTCCTTGAACTGGCGGGTCTCGCTGCGGGCCTGCAGCACGGGCGCCGGGGCGGCGGCAGGCGGCGTCGAAGAGGCCGGGGCCTGGGGCGAACCCGCCTTCTGAGCGGCGTCCTTGTCGCCGCAGGCCGCGACGGCGATCGCAGACGCCGCCAGCGCCGAAAGGGCGACGCCCCGCAACAGATCGATGGTCCTCATGCCTTGTTCAGCTCCGAAGGTTTGTGCGCCGCGCGGGCGTCGGTCTTTGCGCTCTCGACGACATACTCCGGATTATCGGACGACGCCGCCGCCTTGTGCCCCTTGATGTGGGTTTCGGCGGTGATCGTCCTGCCCCCCTGGCCGACGGATGCGCCCTGGCTGCGATCCCACCTTACGCGGTCGCCGGTCCTGAAGGTCTTGGCTGGCATGGGGGAACTCCTTGCGGCGTCGCTTGCTGTTCAGCGATCAGCCTTCGCATCAGTTCCACATCGATCACCGGCGGCGTCTCGCAGAAGGTGATGATCCACCGCTCGACGAGTTCGCGCTCTTCATCCGTCATTCCGTCGTCCGCTGCTGTGACCGGTCAGGCCCTTGGGGTCTAACAAGCCGAAACCCGTGACGCGGGTTCAACCTCGCCGTCAGGTTTTTTCCGAGCAGGGTTAACGGACGGCGGGGTTTGCGCGGACGCCCAGCCCCGCTATATCCCCGCCACGATATCATTCCCCAAAGTTCAGAGGCGGACCTCACGCATGGCCAAGATCAAGGTCGAAAACCCCATCGTCGACATCGACGGCGACGAAATGACCCGCATCATCTGGCAGATGATCAAGGACAAGCTGGTCTTCCCGTTCCTGGATCTCGATCTGGACTATTACGACCTGAGCATGGAGCACCGCGACGCCACCGACGACCAGGTGACGATCGACGCCGCCCACGCCATCCAGAAGCACGGCGTCGGCGTGAAGTGCGCCACCATCACCCCGGACGAGGCGCGGGTGAAGGAGTTCGGCCTGAAGAAGATGTGGAAGTCGCCGAACGGCACCATCCGCAACATCCTGGGCGGCGTGGTCTTCCGCGAGCCGATCATCTGCTCGAACGTGCCGCGCCTGGTGCCCGGCTGGACCCAGCCCATCGTCGTCGGCCGCCACGCCTTCGGCGACCAGTACAAGGCCACCGACTTCCTGATGCCCGGACCCGGCACCCTGACGATCAAGTTCGTCGGTGACGACGGCGAAGTGATCGAGCACGAGGTCTACAAGGCCCCCGGCGCCGGCGTGGCCATGGCCATGTACAATCAAGACGAGTCGATCCGTGAGTTCGCCCGCGCCTCGCTGTCCTACGGCCTGCAACGCGGCTACCCGGTCTATCTGTCGACCAAGAACACCATCCTGAAAGCCTATGACGGCCGCTTCAAGGATCTGTTCCAGGAAGTGTTCGACGCCGAATTCGCCGAGGACTTCAAGGCCAAGGGCCTGACCTACGAACACCGTCTGATCGACGACATGGTCGCGGCCGCGATCAAGTGGTCGGGCGGCTTCGTCTGGGCGTGCAAGAACTATGACGGCGACGTCCAGTCGGACGTGGTCGCCCAGGGCTTCGGCTCGCTGGGCCTGATGACCTCGGTGCTGATGACGCCGGACGGCAAGGTGCTGGAGACGGAAGCCGCCCACGGCACCGTGACCCGCCACTATCGCCAGCACCAGAAGGGCGAGGCCACCTCGACCAACTCGATCGCATCGATCTTCGCCTGGACCCGCGGCTTCAAGCACCGCGCCAAGCTGGACGGCAATGCGGCCCTGGACGTCTTCGCCGACACCCTGGAAAAGGTTGTGGTGCAGACGGTCGAGGCGGGCGACATGACCAAGGACCTGGCGCTGCTGGTCGGCGACCAACAGGGCTGGCTGACCACCGAGGGCTTCCTCGACAAGGTCGCCGAGAACATGAAGACCGCCCTGCCCGACGTCGGCTGAGCCACAAGATCCGGCAGCAACCCGTTGCCGACAGGACAACGTCCTCAAGCAGCGCGAAGCGCGGTAGGACAAACAAGAATGAAGCCCCGCCGGAACGATCCGGCGGGGCTTTTCATTGCGTCGTCGCGGAGGCCGTGCATGATCGGTTCCAGCGTGGGGGAGGCTTCGTGAAACGACTGTTCGGCAATCTTCTGATCCTGGCGGTCGTGGCCGCGGCCGTGGCCTTTTTCGCCGCGCCGGCCGTTGGCTTCTTCGCCATCCGGTCTGCGGCCGAGGCGGGAGACGTGCAGGGCCTGGCGCGCCTGATCGATTTCACGGCCGTGCGCCAGTCGCTGCGGCCGCAGCTGACCGGAAAGGCCCTGGCCCTGGCGCCCGCGCCCTCCTTCCTGGAAGACCCCATCGGGGCCGTGCGGCGCCAGATGGAGCGGAACCCGGTGCTGAACGGGCCGGACGTGGACGCCTATCTGACCCCGGCCGCCCTGGCGGCCCTGACGCGCGGCGAGGGCCGGTACGCCAGCCAACGGTCCAGCATGACCGCGACCGCCATTGCGGACGATGCGCCCCAACCCTGGCCCAAGCCGATCTTCTGGGGCGTGAACCGGGCGCGGATGGCGGTGGCGGACCAGGGCGGATCGCGCACCATCTTCACCTTCGAGCGCCGGGGGCCGTTTGAGTGGATCCTGGTCCAGATCGGCCTGCCGGACGGCGCGGCGCCGGCCGTGGCCGCGCCCGTCACTCCCGTTCCCGTTCCCGGCAAGACGGCCGCCGCCCCGCGCTGAGGCAACCGGCCGGCCGGAGTCCGCGTTGACTGAGGATGGAGTTCCTATGCTGAAGAAGATCGTCGTCGGGCTTTTGGCCGCCGTGGCCGCAGGCCTGCTGATCGCCTGTTTCGTCTCGCCCTTCGTGGCCGCCCAGGGCCTGATCCGGGCGGCGCGCACCGGGGATGCGGCAGGACTGGAACGCCGCGTCGATTTTCCCGCCTTCCGCGCCAGTCTGAAGAGCGAGCTGAACGCCCGCGCCGCCCTGGAGATCCGCCACCGGTCCGGGGGCGACACGGGCCTGGCCGCCCTGGGCATGCTGCTGGCGCCGTCGCTGGTGGACGGGGCCGTCGATAATTTCGTCACCCCACAGGCCGTCGCCGCCATGGTGCGGTCGGGCGAAAAGCCCCGGCCGGAGCGGCCCGTGCCCGCAACGGACACCCCGGCCGCGCCCAAGGCCGAAATCCACCAGTCCTGGGCCTATCGCGGGTTCGACCGTTTCGCCGTCACCCTGACGCGCGATGATCGGCCCGACGACGCCCTGGTGCTGATCCTGGAGCGCCACGGGGTGTTCGACTGGAAACTGGCGGGGGTGGACCTGACGCCGGATCCGATGGGTTGAGGCAGGCTGAACTTTGAAGACTGTCTGACGCCGCCACCTTTTTCCTTTCGTCATCCTCCGGCAAGCCGCGTCTTCGCGGCGCAGACCGGGGGACCCAGCGGCGCCGAAGGCGATGTCTCCGCCGCACGATATCGAGACACGCAATCCGCGACAGGTTCGCGCTATCGCGCGCCGCTGGGTCCCCCGATCTCGCTACGCTCGTCGGAGGATGACGAAAGTCGAGGTCAGCCCGCCAGGGCCGCCCGCACCGCCGCCAGACCGTCTTCGGCCTTGGATCCATCCGGGGCGCCGCCCTGGGCGAAGTCGGGTTTGCCGCCGGCGCCCTGGCCGCCCATGGCAATGACGGCGGCGCGGGCCAGGTCGGCGGCGTTGACCTTACCGACCAAGTCCGAGGTCACGGCGACGGTGACGGCGGCCTTGCCCTCGGTCACGCCGATCAGGGCGACGACGCCGGTCCCGACCTGTTTGCGGAAGTCCTCGGCCACGCCGCGCAGGCCCTTGCCGTCCACGCCGTCCAGGACGCGGGCCATCAGCTTGATCCCGCCGATCTCTTCGGGCGCAGACGCCGCGCCGGACCCGCCGCCCAGAGCCAGTTGCTTCTTCAACTCGGCGACCTGTTTCTCCAGCGTCTTGACCGAACCCTGCAGGGCCTCGACCCGGCCGGGGACGTCCTGGGTCTGGATCTTGAAGTCGCGGGCCAGGCCGCGCGTCACCTTGGCCTGGGCTTCCAGATAGAGGCGGGCCGCCTCGCCGGTCAGGGCCTCGATGCGGCGGACGCCGGCGGCGACGCCGGTCTCCTGAACGATCTTGAACAGGCCGATGTCGCCGGTGCGGGCCACATGGGTGCCGCCGCACAGTTCGACTGAATAGGGAGCGTTATCGCTGACCAGCGAACGGCCGAGCGTCAGAACCCGGACCTCGTCGCCGTATTTCTCGCCGAACAGGGCGATGGCGCCGGCCTCGATGGCCTCCTGCGGGGCCATCAGTTTCGTCTCCGCCGGGACGTTCTGGCGGATGACGGCGTTGACCTCGGCCTCGATGGCCGCCAGTTCGTCCTCGGTCACGGGGGCGCCGTGGCTGAAGTCGAAACGGGCGCGCTCGGAATCGACCAGCTGACCCTTCTGGGCGACCGCCGGGCCGAGCACATTCTTCAGGGCCGTGTGCAGCAGGTGGGCGGCCGAGTGGTTGGCGCGGGTGGTGGTGCGCTTGTCGGCGTCCACCAGCTGGGCGACGCGGGCGCCGATCTGAAACGTCCCGGCCGTGATCTGGGCCGACAGGACATGCAGGTCGCCGGCGTGTTTCTTGACGTCCAGAACCTCGGCTTCCCCGCCGGGCCATTCCAGCGTGCCCTGGTCGCCGCTCTGGCCGCCGCTTTCGGCGTAGAAGGGGGTGGCGTCGAACAGGATCTCGACGATGTCGCCGGCCTCGGCCGTCTCGACCGGAGCGCCGCCGTTCATCATGGCCAGGACCTCGCCCGAACCCTCGATGGCGTCATAGCCGGTGAAGACGGTCGGACCCATACGGTCGCGGATCGCCAGCCATTCATTGGTGTTGGCGGTCTGGCCCGAGCCCTTCCAGTGTTCGCGCGAACGCTGGCGCTGTTCGGCCATGGCGGATTCGAAACCGTCGACATTGACCGAGAAGCCGCGACGGCGGGCCTCGTCCTGGGTCAGGTCCAGCGGGAAGCCATAGGTGTCGGACAGGGTGAAGGCGGTCTGGCCGTCCAGCATGTCGCCCGGCTTGAAGCCCTGAACCGCCGTGTCGAACAGAGCCATGCCCCGGCCCAGGGTGGTGCGGAAGCGGACCTCTTCCTGTTTCAGCGTGTCCTCGATGAAGGGCTGGGCGCGGGCCAGTTCGGGATAGGCGTCGCCCATCTGGGCCACCAGGGTCGGGACCAGACGGTGCATCAGCGGATCAGCGGCGCCCAGCAGGTGGGCGTGGCGCATGGCGCGGCGCATGATCCGGCGCAGCACATAGCCCCGGCCCTCGTTCGACGGGGTGACGCCGTCGGCGATGAGGAAGGAGGAGGAGCGCAGGTGGTCGGCGATGACCCGGTGGCTGGCGACGCGCTCGCCGTCCGACTTGGTCGAGGTGGCGTCTTCCGAAGCGGCGATCAGGGTCTTGAACAGGTCGGTCTCGAACACCGAATGCACGCCCTGGAGCACGGTGGTCATCCGCTCCAGCCCCATGCCGGTGTCCACGCTGGGCTTGGGAAGGTTGCGAACGATCTGGTCGTTCTCCTTCTCGAACTGCATGAAGACGTTGTTCCAGATCTCGACGTAGCGATCACCGTCCTCGTCCGGCGAGCCGGGAGGGCCGCCGGGAATCTTGTCGCCGTGGTCCCAGAAGATCTCGGTGCAGGGACCGCAGGGACCGCTGTCGCCCATGGCCCAGAAATTGTCGCTGCCGGCGATGCGGATGATCTTGTCGTCGCCGAAGCCGGTGACCTTCTTCCAGATCGCGGCGACCTCGTCGTCATCGATATAGACGGTGACCAGCAGGCGTTTGGCGTCCAGGCCGAACTCTTGCGTCACCAGTTTCCACGCCCGGTCGATGGCGTGTTCCTTGAAATAGTCGCCGAAGGAGAAGTTCCCCAGCATCTCGAAGAAGGTCAGGTGGCGGGCGGTGTAGCCGACATTGTCCAGGTCATTGTGCTTGCCCCCGGCGCGGACGCATTTCTGCGAGCTGGTGGCGCGCGGATAGGGCGGCTTGGACGCGCCGGTGAAATAGTCCTTGAACGGCACCATGCCCGCATTGACGAACAGCAGCGACGGATCGTTCTGCGGCACCAGCGGCGCCGAGTGCACCTTCTCGTGGCCGTCGGCCGCGAAGAAGTTCAGATAGGTGGCGCGGATCTCGTTCAGGCTGGGCATTTGGCGTGTCTTCGGCTCGGTCGTCGCAAGGAACCGGCGTCATATAGGGTTTTGTC